>JACQED010000001.1 GCA_016200785.1 Chloroflexota bacterium | reverse complement strand
TGACGCGCACAGCGCAGTGGTGTCTTTGTGTCCTGGTGTCTTGGTGGTTAGAACAGGCCGCGTGACCTGAACGCTTACTTCCAGTCAAAGGCCGAAGAGCCGAAAAGGTGAGATGCCGCTCCATCACTGGCCCAATCCGCGCGTGCCGTGGCTGAGTTTTCACAGCCATTGGATTGTGCGTCTGGTCGAGTACCTCAACCAGGATATACTGCCCCCCGGTTTTCGCGCTCGACCCACTGAGTTGGTGGTGTGGATCGAGCCTGATGTGTTGTTACTGCAGGACGCCGACCGGCCCGATGCGGGGTTGCCGGCGGGGCCGCAGACCGGTCTGGGCGAAGCAACCCTCACCGCCACTATTCCTCCCCCGGCCGATCTCCCGCTCGTAGGCATTTACAGCTCTTACGACACCAGCCGGCTTGTGGCGGCGATCGAACTCGTCTCACCGGGCAACAAGGACAGAACCGAGGCCGTGGTCGCCTTTATCGAAAAGGTGTTGTTCCTGCTGCAAGAGGGGGTGCACGTGATGGTGGTGGATGTGGTGAGCGCGCCTCGCCATCCCCTCCGGCGCGATATTCTTGGGCGATTGGGGCGTGACGAGGTGGTTGTCGAAACCGATCGGCTGTGGCTGGCGAGTTACTGCTCATTGCCCTCCAGCGCGCCACGCGCTCAATTGGAAGTACGAGAGTGGGCGCGGTCGGTCAGCGTGGGCCAACCTCTGCCGGCATTGCCTCTCTTTTTGCGCGCCGATCAGCTGTGGGTGACGGTGGATTTGGAGACCACGTACGCGGCGACATTGCGAGCCGGACGGTACGAGCCGGCCTGAAATCAGATCGCTACGGTGTCACCACCGGCAGTGACTCCAGCGGCGCATCAAGCTCTCTGGCCAGCTCAACTTCGTAGCGCCACCAAGACAAACGTCCCGGGAAAGTTTCCGCTGAACGTGAGTCTGCGATCCGGCGTGACCGTGGGCGCAATCGCACCCTGTCCCCCCGGCGGAAGGGTCGTGCGCAGATCGATCCATCCGCCGAGGTTTTCGTCAAGCGTCGAATCCCAGAAGAGGAGGCCGAGCGTCCGGCCCGTGTACTCCGGCGGGATCGTGAAGGCGACGGTCAGCGTCGCGCCGGCCGGCAGAGTAGTCAGGCCTGCGCCACTGGCAATCGCGTTGATCGTCATGCCCGAGACAAAGATGTTTCCATTGGGCAGGGTGGTCGGCAAGGTTGTCTCTGTTTCCGATGAAAGGACGGCGGCCTCGGCGCTGCCGGGTGAAAAGGCCGCCTGCCTGCCATCCGGCAGCTCCAGTAGGGTGACGGCGTCGGTGTGAAGGGGGACAACGTCAGGGCCTGTGACTGGAATTGGCGCCGGGGACGTGTCTCGCGCCGATGCTCGTTTGGCGAACGAACACGAAGTCAGAAACCAGATCGCTGGCGCGACCAGGGCAATCGGTAGCAATACTCCCGCCTTCAGTTCCCAGGGCTGACGCGCCATCAATTGCCCACCGCTTCTCAAAACGTATAACCGTTCAGTTCGTCGCCAAATCTTTACCACAAAGACACGAAGGCACAAAGGACACAGGGAAAGCTCCGTGAAACTTGGTGTCTTCGTGTCTTGGTGGTTAGACACCCGTGCTCGCACGAGTGCGGGCAAAGGCCGTGTGATTCTGAACGCTTACCTCAAAACAAGAGGGACGGTGATCGAGCCGCCCCTCTTCATTGTCGTCTATTCGACGAATCGCGTCAAGCCAGACTCATATTTACTGTGTAACCAACGCGAACGTTCCGGTGAAGTTGACCGTAGCGACGACGCGCCTGGCGATAGCCGTGACGGGCAAGGTGCCCACGTTCCGGTCAGCCGGTCGAAGCATAGATTAGTGAAGATGAGGAGCGCGGCCCGCCAATTGTCGTAGGCACTTGTACTGATTCTGCTCGAAGGCATTGCTTTCGGAGGCTAATGTTGGTATTCTATTGACACGTTTTTGCGAAGAGGTGCGAGATGTGCCCGAAAATCCAAGTAGCGATTCTCGACGACCATCTGCCCATCGTTGACGGCTTCACTTATCGGCTGAACAACGCGCCCGATATCGAAGTCGTCGCCACGATGAGTTACGGCGAGGAGTTGAGGCCCGCGCTGGCAGGACACCCCACCGACGTTCTGCTTCTCGACATTACCGTGCCGACCTCACCGAGCAACAAGAATCCCTATCCCGTTCTCGCCACGATCCCCGAACTATTCAGAGCCTATCCGGACATCGTCATTCTTGTCATCTCCATGCACACCGATCGCGCATTGGTCAAGGCGGTGGTTGAGGCCGGTTGCAGCGGCTACGTCCTCAAAGAAGATAGCGCGTCGCTGCGCGAATTGGCTTCAGTGGTGCGAACGGTTGCGAGCGGCGGGCGCTATTACAGCCCGTGGGCGCACGACGCGGTGCTCAGGGCCGAACTGGGTCAGGCGGAGCCGGCGCTCACGGCCCGGCAGCTGGAGGCGCTCTCGCTGTGCGCCGCTTATCCGAATTTATCCACGGCTGGCCTCGCGAACAAACTCGGCATCGCCAACTCGACCATGCGCAACCTGCTGTCGGGAGCGTACGTGCGGCTCAAGGTCAACAGCCGCGCCGCCGCGATCCTCAAAGCCCGGCAGTTGGGTCTGATCACTCCCTTTGAGCCAGAGCCTCTAATGCGGTAGCGGCGCTCGCGCCTCAGTCCGCTTCACTGGTGCCGGCGTTGAATCGATTCATCGCCGCCACAATCCCCTCCTTCACAAACGCCTCCACCGCCTCCGCCGCGCGCGCGATCGTCGCCTCGACGATCGGCTTCTCATCCGCGCCGAAGTCCTGAAGCACGTAGGCTGCCCCATCCATCCGCCCGGGCGGCCGGCCGATGCCGAAGCGCAGGCGCGGGACGATTTGAGTGCCCAGCGCTTCTACAATTGATTCCATTCCATGATGGCCTGACGTGCCGCCTTCGGGTCGCAATCGGATCGTGCCCAGCGGCAGATCGAGTTCGTCGAAGATCACCAACAACCTTGCGAGTGGAATCTCGTGAAACTTCAACAGCGAGGCCACGGGCCGGCCGGAGCGATTCATGTATCGTTGCGGCTTGGCGAGAACGAGCGGGATGTCGCCCATGCGCCCGGCGGCGTAAAGCGCATCAGACTGGCGGCGCGTAAACGCGAGGCCGAGTTCTTGCGCCAGGCGGTCGAGAGTCATGAAGCCGACGTTGTGCCGGTTCTCGCGATATTCGCGGCCCGGGTTGCCCAGGCCGACGATCAGATATTTGTCGGGCATATTCTATTTTGGCTTCAACAGGTCGCGGATCAGCCGCCGCAATCGCGGGCGGATGGCAGGCCGCAGCATCGAGTAGAGGCCCATGACGACGAACGCGGCCAGAGTCCAGCCGATGCCGGTGACGAAGGCGCGGCCAAAGGTCGGCAGGCTGAACGCCGGGCCGGGGATGTCACTACCGGCGGACGATCCGGAGTCCGAACCCGCGCCGCGCGGCGTTGCGGTTGGGCGCGGGGTGGACGAGGGAGGAAGTTCGACGAGCACGCCGGTGGCGGTGACTGCCGCCTCAGGCGTTTTGCCCGGCCCGCTCGTCGGGCCGGGTGAAGCCGCCGGAGTCGGCGAGCCATTTTTCAAAAGCACGTTGTGAATGAACGCTTCGGCGAAAGAGCCATCTTGCCGGTAAAGGCGCAGACGGATGAGATACACGCCGTCGGCGATCCCGGCTGTGTTCCACTGGCCGAGGACGCCGCCGGGTTGCGGCGTGAGCACGGGTTCTTGAATCGGGAACCACGTGTCGGTTGGGTTCGGCTCGTAGCCGAATTCGAGTTCGTAGCGTTGAAACTGGGGGCTGGCGGCGGAGCCGGAGATGGCGACGACGCCGAAGACGGTCTGCCCCTCGGCGGGGGCGGTCAGCGCCGCCGATTCGCCCTGGGTCAGCGGCGCGAAGAGAGCGATTGACAGAAAGAGGTTGAGAAAGCGCATCGCCATTCTCGCGGAGCGAGGAATGGAAGTCTAGCACGAAAGGCGGCGCGCTTCAAGACTCCGCGTTTGTGTGTGTTATACTCTATCGTAACCTTTTGGCTCGGCGGGTGTTCTAGTTTTCGGACGCCCCGGGCCCATCGGAGGAGATCGTCCACGGTGGTAGACCCGGCGGAAGAGGCCAAACTCGTCGAGCGGGCGAAGACCGACCCCGACGCCTTTGGCGAACTGTACGAACGCTACGTCAAGAAAATCTACAATTACATTTACTATCGAACCGGAAACGAGCACGACGCCGAAGACCTGACCGCGCGTGTCTTCTTTCGGGCGCTGGAACATCTCGATAGTTACACCGCTCGCGGCCTGCCGTTTTCTGCCTGGCTTTATCGCATTGCCCATAATCTGGTCGCCAACTGGCACCGGGATCGCGGCCGGCAGAAAGTGGTGCCGTTGGACGAGGTGATCGTCTACGGCCTGCGCGGCGAAGCGCCGGAAGCGCCGGAGGCTCTGGCCGAGCATCGCGAAGAGCAGGAGAGGCTGCTGAAGGCCATCCGGCGTCTTCCCGGCGAACGACAACAATTGCTATTGCTCAAATTCGTCGAACGGCTGTCGAACGCGGAGATCGGATTGGTGATGGGCCGAAGTGAGGGCGCGGTCAAGAGCCTGTATCATCGCACGTTGTTGACTTTGCGAGATCGATTGGAACCCTCGTCGCCCGCCACGCCGCCGGCCGGCGTTTCAGACACTCAAGGAGAGACCAACACATGAGCGCTCGTTCCGTCGCGATTGTGACCGACTCAACCGCCTACATGCCGAAGGAGTTGCTCGACGAATATCAGATCCACGTTGTCTCCAACGTGGTCAACTGGGGAACCGAGTCCTACCGGGACGGCGTTGAACTCACGCCGACCCAATTCTACGAACGGTTGAAAACCGATCCGACGCAACCGACGACGGCCGTCGCCTCGCTGGGCGAGATCCGCGACGTTTACGCCAAAGCCGCCGCGACTGCCGAAGCCGTGGTCGGCATTCACCTTTCTCACAAACTGTCCGGCACCTATGATGCGGCCGAACAGGTCAGGAGAGAAATGCTGGCCGACAAGCGGATCGAAGTCGTGAACTCGCTGGGGACGGCCATGGCAACCGGCTTCGTGGTGCTGGCGGCGGCGCGGGCGGCGGCGGACGGGGCTGCATTTGAGAAAGTGATCCAGACGGCTCGAAATGCCATTCCGTGCTGCGGCGTCGTGTTCACCGTCGAGACGCTGGAGTACCTGCGCCGGGGCGGGCGCATCGGCGGGGCGCAGGCGTTTATCGGCAATCTGATGGACGTCAAACCGATCCTCGAATTGCGCGATGGTCGCGTCGAGCCGGTGGAACGGGCGCGGACGAAGAAGAAAGCGGTGGCGCGGGTGCTGGAGTTGATTACCGAGCGCGTGCAGGGCAGGTCGCCCGTGCGGCTCGCCACGATCCACGCCGCAGCGCACGACGAAGCCGCCTCGCTGCTGGAAACGGCCAAGTCGAAACTCGGCGCAGTCGAGGGTTTCCTGGCCGAGGTCAGCCCGACCGTCGGCGTCCACACCGGGCCGGGCACGGTGGGGCTGGCGTGGTGCGCAGGGATGTGACCCAGCAGGTGGCGGGTGCGGGGTGACGAGTGACAAGAGGACGGGCGACGTGGCGAACGAAAGCTCTTCTGAAATGGTGGACAAGCGGGCCGAGGGATTGACGGAAGGCGCGGATAGCGGCGGCGACCTTCCGGCCTTACAGCCGGAGCGACACGGGGCGCTGGAAGGTCTCTTGATTCTTGCCCGCCGCCTACGATCGGCGTTCGCGCCGCTCGAGCCGCCGCCGACCTTTGTGGCCGACCTCAAACGGCAGCTCCTGGCTAACGCCGAACGCGTGCGGGCCGCCGCCCGCCGCAGACAAGAGCGCAAGCAAAAGGCGATCGTCGCGGCTGTGGGGGTGGGCGGTTTCGTCTACGTCATGGGCCTGACGGCGATGGGGGTGCGGCTGATATTGTCCTTCTTTGGCATGCTGTTGGGGATCATCCTCGGCTGGCGTCGCCCATCTCAGAAACCCCGCGGCGCGCGATAAACTGTCTTCCGGCGCGCGCATCCTGCAATAGCGAAACACACATAGCTTGTCACGTCCTCGGCTCGCTGCCCGATGCCGGGGACGTGATTTTTACCTGCTGTCCCCTCTACTATACGCCTCGCGGGCACAGATTGCGCATTCTAATTCACCGCAGAGTTCGCGGAGCGCGCAGACGCAAAGCGTCTCGGCTTTTCTCCGCGTTCTTTGCGCTCTCTGCGGTAAAAGAAAAGCGCAGTTTATGGCCGCGCGCCGTATAGGTGTAGAATCGAGCCAGAGGTTTTGGGTAATGGACACATCTGATGAATTGACTTCAGTGCGGCCGGCTGCGCCGCGCGCAACAGCGCACGTGCGTCTGCCCGACGGACGTGAATTCGAAGCGCCGGCCGGGACGCCGCTCGAGGCGTTTGTGCGCGCCGCCTCTGCGGCTTCGCCTGCGACCGATGCGCCAGCGCCGATCCTCGCCGCCGTAGTTGACGGCCGCCTCCGCGAACTTGCTTACCCGGTTGACAAGGACATTTCCGTAATGCCCGTCACGATGGCATCCGAGGACGGGATGCGCATCTATCGGCGTTCGCTGTCGTTCCTCATGGTCGCGGCGGCGCGCGAGTTGTTTCCCGAGGCGAAGGTCGAAGTGGATCACTCCGTCTATTCCGGCGGCTACTACTGCAAGGCCGAGGGCCGTGCGCCGTTCGACGAGCGCGAACTCAAAGCGCTTGAGGCGCGGATGCGCGAATTGGCGCAGGCCGACCTGCCCATCACCAAATCTCGCATGAGCTTGCCCGAGGCGTGCGAGATGTTCGCGGCTCAGGGTGACGACGACAAGGTGAGACTGCTGAAGCACCGGCGCAAAGATTACCTGGTCGTGTATTCCCTGCAACTTTCCAATGCGTGTTTCCGCGACTACTTTCATGGCTACATGGCGCCGTCAACGGGCTATTTGCGCTGGCTCGGACTTCAATTGGCCGACAGCGGATTTGTGTTGCGGTTTCCTCAGCGGAGCGCGCCGACGACGATTCAGCCGGCTGCGGCGCACGACAGGCTGTACGATGCTTTTCGCGAATATGGCGAGTGGCTGGACGTGTTGGGCATCGGCGACGTAGGCTCGCTCAACGACGCGGTGAAGGCCGGCCGTATGCGCGAAGTGATCCTCGTCTCCGAGGCTCTGCACGAACAGCGCATCGCGCAAATCGCGGCGCAGATCGCCGCGCGCCGCAGTGTGAGGCTGGTCCTGATCGCCGGGCCGTCGGCCTCCGGCAAGACGACGTTCTCCAAGCGGCTGGCTATTCAGCTGCTGGCTAACGGCCTGCGGCCGTTCCCGCTGGCGATGGACAACTATTTCGTCGATCGGGAACTGACGCCGCGCGACGAGAAGGGTGAGCTGGATTACGAGTCGCTGACCGCAGTTGACGTCGAGCTATTCAACGCACACCTGCTCGCGCTCATGGCCGGCGAATCCGTCGAACTGCCGCGCTACAACTTCAAGACGGGCTATCGCGAGCCGGGCGAGACGGTCCGATTGGGTCGGGAGTACGTCGTGGTGGTGGAAGGCATTCACGGCCTCAACCCGGCGCTCCTGCCGAGCATTCCTGCCGAGCGCCTTTTCCGCGTCTACGTTTCGGCGCTCACGCAACTTAACCTTGACCGGCACAACCGCGTCTCGACGACCGACACGCGCCTCACCCGCCGCATCGTGCGTGACGCCGCGACGCGCGGCTATTCGGCGGAGGCGACACTGCGGCGTTGGGAGAGCGTCCGGCACGGCGAGAACAAATGGATTTTTCCGCACCAGGACAATTCCGACGTGATGTTCAACACCGCATTGGTCTATGAGTTGCCGGTCTTGCGCCCGTTTGCCGAGCCGCTGTTGTTGCAGGTGAGGCCGGAGTCAGCGGAACACATCGAGGCACGCCGTTTGCTCGCCAAGTTGGATTGGTTCGAAACCGGCGCGGACGACGAACTGAGCGCGACGCAACTGGCCGATGCTGTTCCCGACAATAGCATCCTGAGGGAGTTTATCGGCGGATCGATCTTGAGGGATTTTTCGCTGTGGGGAGGGAAGTGAGCAGGGTTAGGGATGAGGGTTGAAGGTCATTCAATCGCTCTCTCCTCCGCCACCCACGACCCATCCGGGGCAACGCGCGGCGCACCGTCCCGCAAATAAGCGAGCGTGCCGAGCGCAAAACTCACGCCGTTGTAGATGTAGTAGAGCCAGTGGAACAGAACGGCCTTTGCGGCGAAGGCCCAACTTCGCTTGTGCGCCAGGAAGCCGTAAAAGTCGCGGTTGAGCCAGAGCAGAGCGGCGGCTATCAGCCCAGCGACCGCCAGCGTGAGCGGGTAGAAGGGAGCGCCGAGGAGCGCGGCGCACAGCAGGTAAACGCAGACGACGCTGACGCGGTTTGACGTTTGCAGATTCAGGTCGAGCAGAAAAGGCCGTGCGCTTTTGTCCGTCCGCAGACTCGTATCTTTGCGCCGCGCCGCGCCAGCCGGTAGCCGAGGTCGATGTCTTCGATGCTCGGCCTGCGGTAGTTGGCTTCGTCAAACCCACCGAGGGCGAAAAAGGCGCTCCGTCGGATCGCGCCACAACCCGCCCAGAAGGTCGAGGCCTCGGCCCGCGCATGCTGATGGACGTAGTGGTGAAAGAGATTCTTGTACTGAGAAATGAAACCCGGATCGGACGGTCGCTCGTCGTACGAGCCGAACGCGGCGACGAGATCGGGATCGGCGGCGAAGGCGCGGACAACGCGGCCCACAGTGTCGGGACGAACGGCGACGTCGGCGTCAATGAAAAAAAGCGCCTCGCCGCGCGCCACGCGAGCGCCAAGGTTGCGGGCGACGCAAGGGCCGTGGGATTGCTGACTGCTGACACCTGCACTTGCGTGCGGTGCAAGTGTGGCGGATGGCTGATTGGAGATTGGAGACTGCGAAGCGCCCCTGTGGGGTTGGAGGCCGTGCCTGGCGCCTTGCAGCCTGGGTCTTGAGCCTTGCGTCGTGATGAGTCGCGCGCCGTGAGACGTGGCAAGTGACGGAGAGTCATCAGTCGAGGCATCGTCTACGACGATTAACTCAAAGTCGGAAGTGTTCGATGCCTTCAGCGCCGAAAGACATCGGCGGAAGGCCTCACCGCCGTTTTTT
Source organism: Chloroflexota bacterium (assembly GCA_016200785.1). GTDB lineage: Bacteria > Chloroflexota > Anaerolineae > Anaerolineales > JACQED01 > JACQED01. The sequence continues at coordinate 638 of JACQED010000001.1, read as the reverse complement.
ACTGGGATGATGATTGATAACGATATGGGGGCGGTAATCGTTGCCCGATCCTCTGGCAATTCACGCATCACGCTTCACGAACCAACGGCCTCTCTGTCGCCGTCCACTTTGCCGGGCGGCGCAGGGCTGTCTGCGCCATTGACCACGCGGCCATCGCCAGATCGAGCGCGAAGAAGAAGGGGACGATTGCGAGGTACGGGTACATTCGCGCCGGAGACTTGCGCGGAGCCAGCCGGAGGGCGGCCACGATTTGAATGAATGGGACGCCGAAGGAGATCAGCCAAAGCCACAACGGAAAGTTGGCCGAGCCGGGCCACATGATATCCAATGCGGTCAGCGCCGCCGCTGCCATAAGTGCGAGACGGTCGGCATAGCCGAGGGCGAAGGCCAACAGTTCGAGGCGCAGGCCGAGAGGCAGGCGCGCATCGCGCCACACCGCGCCGCCCTGCAGGCCGGCGACCTGTTGAAAGCCTCGCGACCAACGGACGTGCTGACGCCAGTAGCCGCTCAGCGTTTCCGGCACCGACGTGAAAGCGATCGCATCCGTGACGAATCGCGTGCGATAACCCGCACGCGCCAGGCCGAGAGTCAGATCGCTGTCTTCGAGCAGAAGGCTGGGCCGAAAGTTTCCAGCCGCC
>JACQED010000624.1 GCA_016200785.1 Chloroflexota bacterium | reverse complement strand
CTCGCGCGGGCCAAGCGAGCGACGCCCGATCCGATACACCAGCGGGAGAGTCAGCGTGCCCCATGCCAGGGCCGGAAAACGGAGAATCCATTCCGAACGGGTGAAGGTCAATATCACCCGGGTGATCAGATAGTCCAGCGGCCTCGCAGCGTGCGCCAACAGCGCGCCACTCCACTCGGAGAGAGGCAGGCGGGCGACTTCGATCTGGCGCAGTTCGTCGTACCAGAAACTCTTTGCGCCGAGATCATGGGCGCGCAGGCCAAAGCCCAGCAACGTGATGGCCAGCATCAGCACGGCCCAGCGGCGCTTGAATGGTGTTGAGGTCATCACAGGAGATACGGCCCGCGCTCAAAGTAGCATTTGTTTCGCTTCACTTCCGCGCAGTAACTGTGAATTGATCTGTCGAAAGTGACCCGGCGGCCGTGTAATTCAATTCGAAGACGAGCGCCTGCTCGGACGGATTGTCGAACTCGACGTCGATCGCGTGGTATCGCCCGTCGGCGGGGACGGTTTCGGCGAGCACCGTCGCCGTCTCTTTGGAGACGGGCTGACGCCCGGCGTAGATGCGCGTTGTGGCGAGAATCGCCTCCGGCGAAGCGGCCCCGGCTTTGAGTCTCAAGCGCCACACGTAGCGCCCCGGTGAGTAGAATTGCGCCCGTGTGGAAGCCAGAACGCCGGCGACGTCCGCCGCATCGGGGCGCGCGATTAATGCTTCGCCCGCTGTCGCGCCCGCGTCGGGGGAGACCCTTCCAACAAAATGACGCAGCTCTTCGACGCTGTAAGTTCGCGGCAATGGCTGGAGCGACCAGATCAACACTGCGACGGCGATCGCCGTCAGGCCGACGTTCATCGGCCAGGCGCCCATCCAGCCGGGCTCGGCGTGGTTGGTCGGTGACGGGCTGCGCTGTGAGGCGACAGCGATGCCGACGAACGCGAGACCCATCAGCCACAGCGCGGGCAGGACGAGCGAGTGAAAGGCTTCAGGCACGATCCAGATCCTGCCCAGCGTGAGTTGCGCCTTGCCCGTCGTGAACACCCACATTCCGGGCGGCTGTTCCCATTGATTGTACACCGGGTTGTGAATACGAAAGGTGAAGGTGCGCGGCGTGCCATCGGCGGGGAAGTCGCGGCCCACGAGGATCGCTTGAAGCAGGCGTGTGTTGTCGCCTGCCTGAAACAGCACCCGCGCCACCGGTTCGTCGGGCGCGGCTCCGGCTGCGCCAAGCGACAGGCGAATTTCGTACCAGCCGAATGAGAAATCCGCGATCGCATCATCGCGGAAGGCAACGCCCGCTTTGCCTGCGGGTACGCTAACGGTAGAGCTGTCAATCTGTCGAGAGATCGTACCGTCGGTCGTCGGATCAATATAGATGTTGCGGCCGAGCGAGGGAAGATATGGAACGATCTGTGGAAATGTCTCGCCGATTAGATCGTGGGTCTGAGCGAGCAACGGGTCTTTGATGACCTCAACGCTAGCCCACAGAGTCGGGATCAGAGCAACCACCGTAAGACCGGTCAGCCACGGCCCGCGACGATGCGCCCAGGCATAAGCCATCCCCGCGCCCAGAGGCGGCAGGACGAAGACGAGGTAGCGGGCGGCAGGTTCGACGCCGATCCAGAAGCCCCCGAACAGCGAGATGCTGAACAGCGCCGCGCCGAACGTCGCGGCGGCGACCAGCGCGCCCCAGGCGCGTTCCCAAAGCCAACGCCCGACGCCGACCAGCGCGACGAAATAGATCGGCGCGATCACGAGCAGCCCACGCTGTTGATCCATCAGCCAGCCGAGGAGTCCCCGGAGTAGTTGAATCAATGTCTCCCAATTGATCGTCGGCTGATCAATCGTCCCGGCGTAACTGGCGGTCGGCGCGGGGTTGCCGTAGAGCGCGGCGTTGAGGAGCGAGAAAGCCATGAAGCTGAGGGGAATGAGGCCGAGGCCCGCGAGGGGCCAGAAGAGCGTGGAGCGTGTTGGGTGACGCGTGATGCGTGGAGCGACGAGATCACGCCAGGTTTTCCACGCGGCCAGGGCGGCAAGAGTCAGCATCACCGGGATGAACCGCGCGGAGAGCCAGGGCAGGGCGGCGAGCGCGAGGCCGATAACGAGATAGTCCAAGCCTGACCGCTCGTTCGAACCACTAAGCCACGAAGACACAAAGGTTGCCAGATCGCTTTTTTGAATCTCTTCGTGCCCTGGTGTCTTTGCGGTCGGGTCCTCAGAATTGATCAACGCTCTTACGGCGAAGGTCACGCACAGCGCGCCTGCCATTTCGGGATAGATCAGGAACACGTACCACAAGAGTGGCGGCGAGAAGGCGACGACGAACCAGCCGACGAGCGAGGCCCGCCAGTCGCGCGTGGCTTGATAGCCCAGCAAGTAAACGTTGGCCGCGAGAAGCGCGCCGAGGGCGGCGAGAAAGTACGGAACGCCCGGCGCGCCCCACAGGCGATAGGCCGGCGCGATCAGGAACGGCAAACCGTAGGTGTGAACGAGAAACTCCGCGCCGTCGGCCCGCGTGCGCGTTTGATGAGCGAGGCCCGGCGTCGTGTACCAGCCCAGATAGACGTTGGGATCATAGTTGTTGCGAAGATCGAGGTCGTTGTCATAGGCGATGCTGTGCGCGGCGATCAAGTAGTGCGGCTCGTCGCCCGTGCGCAACCAGACGCGACTTGTCCAGGGCACGAGGGCGACGTAGACGGCGAATGCGATCAAGCCGAGGGGCAGAGCCAATCGGGTCGGAGCGGCGGTCATCGAGTTGACGATCCTGCCGGGATGGGGTACAACAGTCTCGCGACAGGCGCGAGATCGCGAGGCGCACATGAATTCATCACAGTCTTCTCCGTCGGCGGGCTCCTCCTCCACTCAATTGGCCGGGCGGCGCCTGCTGGCCGTCGAAGAGGAAGAACTGCGGCATATTGTACTCGACATTCACGATGGGCTGGTGCAGAATGTCTTCGCGGCGCTCAGCCAGTTGGCGCTGTGCCGGACGCAACTCGCGCACCACTCAGCCGCGCAGGCCGAACTCGGCGAACACCTCGAACGTGTGGCTGGACTCCTCGAAGCCTCGCTGGCCGAACTGCGCGTGTTCGTCGGCGCGTTTCGGCCACCCGACTTCGTCCACCGCGATCTGCTGGCCGTGCTCGAGGGCCTCGTCGCCCAGCACGAAGCGTTGACGGGCAGCGCCGTTGAATTGAGCGCGGATCAGCCTCTCCCACCCGTTTCCCTCCCGAACAAGATCGCGCTGTACCGGATTCTACAAGAAGCGCTCGCCAACGTCGATCGCCACGCCGGTGTGAAGATGGCGCGGGTGCGGTTATGGGCCGACGAGTCGCGCATTTTTCTCGAAGTGTTGGACGACGGACAGGGATTTCAACCCCCGCCGCTCAGCGGGCCGTCGGCAACCGAACGCGAGGAACACATCGGCCTGCGCGGGATGCGCGAACGCGCCGCGCTCGCCGGCGGCCAGTTGTGCATCGAGAGCGCGCCGGGCCACGGGACGCGGGTGAACGTGGAGGTGCCGCGTGACGTCTGATCGCGCCGCAACCGACTCTCCGCCCATCCGCCTGATTCTCGCCGACGACCATCCACTCGTGCTTGAGGGACTGCGCGCGCTGTTGGCGACCGTGCCGGACATGCGCGTCGTCGCCACCGCCACCGACGGCGAACGGCTGATGGAGGCCGTCGAACGCTTCATGCCCGATGTGGTCGTGCTCGATCTCGAAATGCCGTACGTGAGCGGACTGACCTGTCTCCACCGTATCCGACGGGCCGAACTGCCGGTGCGGGTGCTCGTGCTAAGCGCATTCGGCGACAGCGACTCACTGCGCGCCGCGCTCGAGGCCGAGGCCGACGGCTTCGCCCTCAAGACCGAGCCGCCCCAGAACACGATCGCGGCCATCCGGCAAGTGGCCGCCGGGCAATTGGTGTTCCCCGTCGCCGCACGCCGATTGTTGTTCGAGAAGCGTGCGCCCGCCTCCGGCCTCACCCCACGCGAAGAGTCTGTGCTCGCGCTCGTCGCGGAGGGGCAGAGCAATGCCCAGATCGCGCAGGCCCTCGGCCTGACTGAGAACACAGTGAAGTTCCATCTGCAAAACCTCTATCAGAAACTCGGCGTGTCCAATCGTACTGAAGCCGCCGCGCACTTTCATCGCCGCAAGTAGCCCCCCGATCGGGCGGGTCTCCCCGCTAATTCGTCAACTGCAAACCGCTCGTCTGCCTGTTCCACGCGCGGCCAGCAGGTAATATACTGCCCCTCAAGTTGCGAGACCTCTCACGACGGGAGGCAAACAGGCAACTCTATACCACGAAAGTTCTGGCCGCCAGCATTCGTCATCCGCGCCACATCGTCGAGGCGGCGCCGACGGGCGCAGATGGCGCGACGTGCCCGTACAAAGTCATCAAGCAATCCATCGCCCATCCGCTCACCGACGCCGGGCCGGAGAAGTTTCTCGCCCATTGGCAAAGGGCGCAGGCGCCGCCGGAGAATGGGCGAGTCAGAGCGGCAGTCACAGCATGATTCATGTTACACCGGAGGTCATCCATGTCAGACAACCATCAATCCCAGTATGTTGCCGGCGTCAGGCCTTACGCCGAGACGTATTACGAGCCGGACTATATGCCGCGCGAGACCGACCTGCTGTGCGCCTTTCGCCTCACGCCCAAACCCGGCGTGGAAATGATCGAGGCGGCGGCAGCTGTCGCGGCGGAGTCTTCGACCGGGACGTGGACCGAGGTGTGGTCGAATCAACTGACCGACCTCGACTTCTACAAAGCCAAAGTCTATGAGATCGAGGACGACATCGCCTACATTGCGTATCCGCTGGACTTGTTCGAGGAGAACAGCATTGTCAACATCATGTCGTCTATCGTCGGCAATGTGTTCGGCTTCAAGGCCGTCGCTGCGCTTCGGCTGGAGGACATGCGGATTCCGGTCGCGCTGGTGAAAACTTTCCCCGGCCCGAACACAGGCATCTACGACGAGCGGGTGAAACTGAACAAGTGGGATCGCCCCCTGCTCGGCGGCACAGTCAAGCCCAAACTCGGCTTGTCGGCCAAAGACTATTCGACGATCATGTACGAGTGCCTCGTCGGCGGGCTGGACACGACGAAGGACGACGAGAACATGAACAGTCAGCCGTTCAACCGTTGGCGCGATCGCTTTCTCTACGGCATGCAGGCGGTCAAGAAGGCCGAGGCCGAGACGGGCGAGGCCAAAGGCCATTGGTTCAACATCACGGCCGCCTCGACCGAGGAGGCCCTGCGCCGGATGGAGACCATCGCCAGCCTCGGCAGCCGCTACGTGATGTTCGACTTCATCACAGCCGGCTTCGCCGCTTCGGTTGACGTCTTCAAGCGCGCGGGTGAATTGGGCCTGATG
>JACQED010000623.1 GCA_016200785.1 Chloroflexota bacterium | reverse complement strand
TGATTGAACGTTTCCATTCCCATCCGTCGCGCGGACTTGCAGAACGTGTCGGCCCGGCTCCGGCGACTTCCACTCCCATCCCCAGATCGTCCACACCATGGGCGTCGGGCCGGGGTAGAGCGTGGCATCGTTCCACGTTTTGCCGGTGTCTGTGCTGACTTCGACCTTTTTCACGCCCGATAGATCGGCAAAGGAGGCGCCGGAGATTTGAATCTCACCGCCAGCCGATCCCCCCGCCGTGCCTTGCGGCGACTCGATCCGCGAATTGACTCGGATCCCGGCTGTGTCCGACCAACCTTTCTTCTCCCACGTGCCCTGCTTATAGACTTCCGCCAAATGCAGTGAGGTGATCCACTTCGGTTGCTTCTGCCCGTACACTCCCGGCAGAAGCACACGAACCGGAAATCCGTGAGCCGGGGGAATCGGCTCGCCGTTGGCTTCGTACGCCAGCAGACTGCGTTCGTCGAGCGCGAGTTCGAGCGGCACGGCGGTGTAATATTCGTCGGCCCCGGTCATGATCAGGAAGCGCGCATTCGACTTTGGCGCGGCACGCGCGAGCAAATCGCGCAGAGAGACGCCGCGCCACAGCGCGTTGCCGATCAGCCGCCCGCCGACCGGGTTGCCGATGCATTCGAGCGTGTGCATTTGTTCGACGACCGTCATCGCCCGCACGTCCGAAAACGTCAAGGTGAGCGGCGTGCCGACCTCGCCGTCCACCGCGAGCGACCATTCAGCGGCCTCGAGCATTGGGATTTGGGGAATGTACGTTTGGCGATAAAGCTCTGCGAGCGGAGTGATGCGCCCCGCAGTGAGGGGCAGAGGAGTCGCTTGCGGCGTGGGGGGGAGCGGTGAAGGGGAGGGCGAAAACGCAGTCGGTTGCTGACCGGTCTGCGGCGCAGGGCGACAACTGCCGATACCTATCGCCAGGAGGCCGCTCGTGGTTGGGACAAGGAGTCTTAGAAAGTCACGGCGAGAGAGCATGACGGGGCCTCCAGCCGCATCCGGGGTTTTAACCGTGAAGACGCGAAGCATGCATAGTCAGAAAAACCTTCGCGCCCTTTGCGTCTTAGCGGTTGGAATATGTTTGGGATCAGCCCAAGTGCTTCGCCGTGCGCGGGTCAAGCGCGTCGCGCAGACCGTCGCCCAAGAGGTTGATGCTCAGAATTGTGAGGACGATCAACAGGCTCGGGAAAGTCCACATCCACCACACGCCTCGCTGGATGAACGACAATGATTGATCCATCATGTTGCCCCAGGTGGCGGTGGGCGGCTGAACGCCGAGGCCCAGGAACGAGACGTATGCTTCGGTGATGACGGCTTGCGCCAGCCCCAACGTGGCCGAGACGATAATCGGCGCAATCGTGTTGGGGACGAGATGGCTGAAGAAGATGCGGCCGTGGCTCGCGCCGAGGGCGCGCGACGCCGAGACGTAGTCCAGCTCGCGCAGGGACAACACATTGGCCCGCACGATCCTTGCCAGGTACATCCACGAAGTGCAACCGATCACCACGATGACGATCACCACACTCCCGCTGAACGTTCTTCCCCATAATTCGACCGTCGGGATGTCGTTGCTCAAGAACTTGGAAAGCACGATGAGCAGGAAGAGGGACGGTATGGCAAGCATGGCCTCGGTGAAGCGCATCAGCACAGCGTCCACCCAGCCGCCGTAGTAGGCCGCGAATCCGCCGATGAGCGTGCCGAGCGTCACCTCCAGCACCACGGCCAGCACGCCGATGACAATTGAAATTTGTCCCCCATAAATGATCCGGGTGAACACGTCGCGCCCGATGCTGTCGGTGCCGAACCAGTGGTCGGCCGTGGGGGGTTGCAGCCGCTCCCGCAAACTGCCCGCATTCGACGCGCTTTCCGGAATGACCAACGATCCGCCGACGATGTAGACCATCAGCAGTACCAGCCCCACCGCGCCCGCCAACGCCATGCGATGTCTGCGGAATCGGCGCCAGACTAACTGTGCCGGGCTGAGTTCGGGCGCGATGGCTTCGGCGGCTCTGAGGTCGAGACCTACCGGTACGGACAGCGTATCGGCGCTCATGGCTATCTCCTCCTGGGGCGACTAACTCAAACGGATGCGCGGGTCGATGAATGTGTAGGCCACGTCGGTGACGATCGTGAAGAACACCACCGCGCCCGAAACCACCAGCAATACCCCGTTCACCACGGGGAAGTCGCCGCGCTGAGCGTATTCCCAGAATAAGCGCCCCATGCCCGGCCAGGCGAATACTGACTCGGTGACCAGCGCGCCGCCGAGCAAGAAGGGGATGTCGAGACCGAGGATGGTCACGAACGGAAGCGCCGCGTTGCGCATGGCGTGCTTGTAGAGAACAGCCCGCTCCATCAGGCCTTTGGCGCGGGCCGTTCGCACATAGTCCTGACCGAGGACTTCGAGAATGCTGGAGCGCAGAAAGCGCGAGTAGCCGGCAACCTGGATGGCCACCAGGCACGTGACCGGCAGGACCAAATGCCAGACCATGGCGAGCGGGTCCTTGAAGTTCCAGACGTCCGCACCGGTGGGGAAGTAAGGCAGGCCCCACAACTTGAATTTCACCGCGAAGATCAGTATCAGGCCAAGCGCGATAAAAAAAATCGGCATGGAATAGCCGATGAACGAGAACGACGTGATCAGGTTGTCGGTCAACGAATACTGTTTGATGGCCGAGACGATGCCCAGGAAAAGTGAAATGATTACGATGAATATCTCGGCCGTGGTCATGAGGATGAGCGTCATCGGAAGACGCTGGCTAATCAGGAGAGAAACTTTTTGATGAGAGAAGAAAGACTCGCCCAGGTTGCCCTGCAGGGCCAATCCGAGCCACTTGACGTACTGCACAGGCAAGGGCTGATCCAGGCCCAGTCGGGCACGCAGGGCCATGCGGTCTGCCGCCGTCATGTTCTGCCGGGTGGCATACTGGGCCATGGGGTCAGATGACAGGCGTGTCAGCAGGAAACATACGGCGGTGATGATAAAAAGAATGAACAAGGCCTGAACCAAGCGGCGCACGATGTATGACCACATACGCTACTTCCTCTCACACCCCCGTGACGCTTTGAGCATCTACATTCCCCCTCACCCCTCGGCCTCCTGCGACGAGAAGGCTTCGGGGTGAGGGTGAGACTACTTACTGCCTGCTGCTTGCTACTTGACGTCCCAACTAGCGGAGTCCCACATGAAGCCGCTGAGGCCGGCAGTGGGGCCGGGGTCAAACCGGTCAACGTAGCCGGTCAGGTTGAGGCGTGCGTACATCGGGACGACCAGCGCATTGTCGTACATGTATTTCTGGATGGTGTCGAAGACGACCTTGCGGGCCGCAGGATCGGCACTGGCGTTGGCATCCACGAACATCTTCTCCAGTACCGGATCGCAGAGGTGGTAGTTGTTCGTGCCGACCGGGTTATCCTTGTTCGGCACGTTCTGGCACAGGAAGTTGTCGTTCCACGGGTCGGGATAGAAGCCGGTAGTGTAGCCGGCCATGTCGTACTTGCCGGTCGCCAGGTTCGCGCCTTCGCTGTAGGAGCCGAAGAAGGTCCCGGCCGGGGTATGGACCGGCTTGAACTCGATGCCGATGTCCTTCAGTTCTTTCTGAACCTCCACGGCGATGTCCTTGCGGAGTTGTTTGGTGGTGGTCTCGAAGCTGAAGGAAAGTTTCACGTTCTTGCCGTCGCACTTGCCCGTGCGAGTGCCGGCGCCGGCGGCCTTGTAACCGGCATCGTCCAGCAGTTTCTTGGCCTGCTCGGGATCGTACGGATACGGCGTCAGGCTCGTGTTGTACCACGACGAGTTCGGCCACAGCGAGGCGGGCACGGTGGTCTTGCCGCCCAGCAGTAGGTCGACGATCGTCTGGCGGTCAATGCCCAGCATGATCGCCTTACGCACGTTCACGTCCTTGAACGGGCAGAAGCCGTCTACGTCGCTTTTGCCTTTGCCGTCCACGCCGGCCACGGTGCCGAGATTGAAGAAGTAGTGTTCGAAGTCGCCGCTCGGGTCGGCGCGCAGGTGCACGGCGGGTTCAAGCGCGGCGAAGGTGGGGATGTCGGACTCGGCAAAGTCAGGCGCGACGTCCACGTCACCGGCCTGCAGAGCCGCCAGCGCGGTTTCGGGATCGGGGACGAACTTGATCTGGATTTGATCCAACTTGGCATGGCCCCTGTAGTAGTTCGGGTTAGCCGTGAGGGTCATGTGGTCGCCGGCCACCCACTCGGTGATCACAAACGGGCCTGAACCTACGTTGGGCTGGTGGATATACGGATCTTTCTCGATCGCCGTGTGGCCTTTGAGGATGTGCTCCGGCATAAGCGGGTTGCCGCCGAAGCCCCAGATCGAAAACAGCGTGTACCACGGCGGGAACAGTTCCTTGAACTTGATCACGGCCGTCGTTTCGTCGGGCGTGTCAATGCTTTCGATCTTGTCGAAGCCGGCGCGGCTCACCGGGGCGTTGCCCGGGTCCATGATCGCCTGCCAGGTGAATTTGACGTCCACCGACGTGATCGGCTGGCCGTCGGACCAGTACAGGCATTTCTTGAGATGCCAGGTGATGGTCAGGCCGTCGGCCGAGACGCCGCCGTTCTCGACGGTCGGAACTTCTTCCGCCAGATCAGGGATCATGTTGCCCTTGTCGTCCCATTTGGCGAGGCCGATGATCGTCAGTTGGTTCATCCACAGGGCGAACGCCATGTTGCTGAAAGGCTCGACGACGTTGTCCGGCTCTTGCGACCAGGCCGCGGTGATGCTCTTCGGACTGGCGGGCGCGGTCATCTTAGACATGTCTACTGGCTCGGGGCACTTGGGGGCCTCGGTCACGGCCGGGGCGGCTGTCGCGGCGGGCGCTTCAGTCGGGGCGGGAGCTTCGGTCGCGGCCGGCGCCTCGGTCGGGGCGGGCGCGGCTGTTGGGACGGCCCCGCCGCAGGCCGTGATCAGCAGGCTGATCACGACGAGGGCGGAAGCCAACAAAAAGTAGCGCTGACTGCGTTTCATGGTTTTTCTCTCCTCCAGAGAATTGCTGCTCGAATTGTGGAATCTAGCGCGAAGTTATAGGACAGTGGCTTTGTCGGGAATGGGGGATCACCTCCTTTGGCATGAGATACGAGGCTGTGGGCCGCGCGCAACTGCGCCCGGCATTTCCTTGAGTATATCGAAAGTAGGGATTGTGTCAAACGGAGTCGTTGTGCCGAAGTATTACCCGTCAAAAGCGCGCAGGGTTCAATAGGCTGGCCCGCCGGTGGATTACTGGCCGCTGCGCCCAAGTCTCGGGTCGAGCGCGTCGCGCAGGCCGTCGCCGATCAAGTTGAAGGCGAGCACGGTGAGCATGATGGCAATGCCGGGGAAAAAGACGAGGTGCGGCGCATTGAACACGCTGTTGCGTTCTTCGCCGAGCATCAGGCCCCATTCCGGGGTGGGGGGCGGCGCGCCGAGGCCGAGGAACGAGAGCGCGGCGGCGTCGAGGATGGCGGAGGCGATGCCGAGGGTGGCCTGCACGATGAGGGGCGTGAGCGCGTTGGGCAGGACGTGCCCCATCAGGATGCCGAGCGGCGAGGCGCCGAGCGAGCGCGAGGCGGCGACGAAGTCCAGCTCTTTGATCGAGAGCACGCTGGCCCGGAGGATGCGCGCATAGACCGGAATCGAAACGAAGGCGATGGCGAGCAGCGCGTTGATCAGGCCCGGGCCGAGCACGGCGACGATGGCGATGGACAACAGCAGGCTCGGAAAGGCGAGCAGGACATCCATCAGCCGCATAATGACGTTGTCAACCCAGCCCCCGGCATAGCCCGCGACCGCGCCCAACGCCGCGCCGGTGGCGATGGCGAAGGTAACGGTGGCGATACCGATCTCCAGCGACAGTTGCGAACCGAAAATGATGCGCGACAGCATATCACGGCTGTTGCCGTCAATGCCAAAGAAGTGCTCCGGCACGTCGGCCGGGCAGCCGAGGAGATGAATGCACGGAGGTGAACGGCGCTTGACGTCCTTGAGCACTCTGACCGGATCGTACGGGGCCAGCACTGGCGCGAACACGGCGACGAAGATCAGGAAGCCGAGGAT
>JACQED010000622.1 GCA_016200785.1 Chloroflexota bacterium | reverse complement strand
CCGGTGAAGATTTCGGAGATCATCGGGAAGACCGTGCCCCACAGCACGGCGGCGAAGATGCCGAGGAACAGAACATTGTTGAGCAGGAAGGCCGCCTCGCGCGACAGAAGCGCGTCGAGTTGATTCTCGCTCTTCAGCAAATCCCAGCGCCAGAAGAGCAGGGCCAGCGAGCCGAGGAAGGTCAGGCCGATGAAGGCGAAGAACAGCGGCCCGATCGCGCTCTGCGCGAAGGCGTGAACCGAGGAGAGAACGCCGGAGCGAGTCAGGAACGTCCCGAAGATCACCAGCGCGTAAGTCAGGATGATCAAGATCATGTTCCACTGCTTGAACATCCCGCGCTTTTCTTGAATCATCACCGAGTGCAAAAAGGCCGTGCCGGTGAGCCACGGCATGAAGGCCGCGTTCTCCACCGGGTCCCAGCCCCAGTAGCCGCCCCAGCCGAGAACGTCGTAAGCCCAACGCCCGCCGAGGATCAGGCCGAGCGAGAGGAACAGCCAGGCGACGAGCGTCCAGCGCCGCGTCGTGCGAATCCATTCGTCGTCGGCGCGGCCGGTGATCAGAGCGGCGATGGCGAAGGCGTACGGCACGACAAAGCCGACGAAGCCCGAGTACAACATCGGCGGGTGAATGATCATGCCGGGGTGGCGCAGAAGCGGATTGAGGCCCTGCCCGTCCTGCGGCGTGAAGGGGAGCGTCCCGCGCGGCTGGAGCATGGCGATGACCGTCTCGCCGCCCGCCGTCTGCCACAGCCGGGCGAAGGGATTCTCGACGAAGATGACAAGGCCCAGGAAAAATGCGACGGTGATCGTCATCACGGCGATGGCATAGGGCATCATCGCCCGATCGCGATCCCAGCGCCTCAGCATGGCCGTGCCGAGATAAGTGGACATCAACCACGACCAGAAGACGAGACTGCCCGCCTGCCCGCCCCACAGCGCGGTGACTTTGAGAAAGGTCGGCATGGCGCGGCTGGAGACACGCGAGACGTATTCAATTTGATACTGCTCGGTGACGAGGAGCGCGATGAGGCACAGGGCGGCGAGGGTGATCAACGGCCAGACGGCGAGGGCCGCGTTACGCGCGCTGGCGACCCACTCCGGCCTACGCTGTTGCGCGCCCGCAACGCCGACCGCCGCGGCGTACAGCGCGGCGAGGAAGGCAATGACCAGTGCGAAAAATCCGAAATTAGCGACCAATGCGTGCTCCGAAAAGTTTTTGAACCGCCAAGACGCAAAGAACGCCAAGAAGACGATCAAAAACCTTCGCGCTCTTCGCGGCTTCGCGGTTAAGTCGAGATCACCTCAATTACCCGAAGCCTGCGCCGGAAGGCTGTCTTCGTAGCGCGTCGGGCATTTGAGCAAGAGTTCGTCGGCGCGAAAGACGCCGTCCTCGCCCAGTTTGCCGGTGACGATCGCCTGGGCCTCGGCCTTCATCAGATCGGGCTTGGGCCCGACGTAGAGGACCGGGATGCGCGCCGCGTTGGGATCGGCTGCCGCCGCTTTGAGCGCCGCCGCCAGGCCGCCGGCTTTCTCAATTGCCGCCGTGTCGTCGGTCACCTGCGCGACCGAGAAGCGCAGTTCGGGCGTCTTCGGGTCATACTGAATCGTGTCGCCCAGCACCGCGCCCGACACGCGCAGATTCTTGCCCACGGCCTTCGCGCCCTGCGCCCTCAGTTCGTCCACTGTGTAGAAGAACTGCGCCGAACTCTGCGTCGAGGAAACGATGAGGTACACAATCGCGGCCAGAATGAGCAAGCCGCCGACGAGAAACTTCATTCGCCCGCCCGCCGGCCGGGCGAACGCTTTTTGAGCAGCGACAGATTGAGCCATGTCCGTCTCCTGAGTTGCGAGGCGAATTTTACCCTAAGCCCCTGAGATTTGGTCAGTATCCAATGTCAACAAGCGGGCGTGACTTCTCGCCCGGAGGTTGCGAAAATTCTAACACCGATTAGAACAAATGCAAAGCGAATCAGATTAAGGGTCAAATAGAGATCTGCGCGGTGATGCCGCGCGGCGAATTTGCCGTCTGCGATGACAGTTATCCGTATTCCGCGTGATGGCCGTCACTACCCGATCGCGCGCGCGCGGGCTATGCTCTCCGGCAGGCAGGGGGTAGGTGCATCGCTCTCTGCCATTCGCTGTATACCTGTTTATGGAACGTCGCTTCACTCAGAGCCTGCGTTTCAAAGTCACGGTCGGCGTGGCTCTGCCCGTGTTCCTCCTGCTGGCCGCGCTTTCGGCAATTCAATATCTCCGCGAACGGCAACTTTTGCTGGAGCGACTCGAAGAATCGGCCATCCGCCTCGGCGAGGTGATGCGCGGCGGCCTGCGCCAGGCGATGCTGTCACAGGATCAAGAACGACTGCGCCAAATGCTCAGAGACATCAGTTCGCAGGAGAGTGTTCTGCTTGTGGCGATCGTCAACGAGCGTGGCGAGGTGCGCGCGGCCGAGCCAGCCGAGGGCTTCCATCCCGCGCCCGATCGCAGTTCGCCGGGCTGTGTGGATTGCCATCGGCCTTCCGGCACGTTAATGCGCCACAGCCTGATCGTCAGCCTGCCTGGCGAAGCGCCCGTCCTCCGCAGCAGCATTCTCATCCCTAACGAGCCAGCCTGCTACGCGTGCCATAAATCCACCACGCCTTACCTCGGCGTGTTGATCGCCGACTTCTCTTTGAGCGATCTGGAGCGCGAGTCCGCCGCCGACTTGCGACTGAGCCTCGGCCTGGCCGTGCTGGCAACGGTGTTCGTGACATCCGGCGTTTACCTGCTCGTCCACCATCAGGTCGTGCGGCGCGTCGAGCGCTTTCAAACTCCGCTGCGTCAATTCGCCCTCGGCGACTTTTCCGAGCGCGTGCGGGTGCAGGCCGGCGAGCAGGACGAACTCGGCGAACTCGCCGGCGCGGTCAACCGCATGGCCGAGGGCCTGAGCCGCCAGGCCGAACTAGAACGCCGCGCCCGCGAGGCCCGGCAGGAGGCGATCGTCGAAGAGCGACAGCGCCTCGCCCGCGAATTGCACGACGGTGTGGCGCAAGTCCTCGGCTACGTCAACACTAAAGCTATGGCCGCGCGTTTGCTCCTCCGGCGCGGCGAGACAGCCGGGGCCGCCGATCAACTCCGGCAACTCGAAGAGGCAGCGCGCAGTGTCTTCGTCGATCTGCGTCAGGCGATCCTCGATCTCAAAACGACGGTCAATGGCGAGCGCGGCTTCCTGCGCGCGCTGGAACAATACGTCGAGCGCTTCCGCGAGCAGAGCGGCATCTCGACCGATTTGGTTCTCGGCGAGGGCATGGGCGCGTTGGAGTTGTTGCCTGAGAGCGAAGTGCATTTGCTGAGAATCATTCAGGAAGCGCTGACCAACGTGCGAAAGCACGCTGCGGCCGCGCACGCCTGGGTGCGCTTCGACCCCAACGGCGGGCGCGCGATTTCACTCACCGTCGGCGACGACGGCCGGGGCTTCGACCCGGCAGCCACGGATCGCGACCGCCGACCTCACTTCGGCCTGCACACCATGCGCGAACGGGCCGAGGCTGTCGGCGGCACATTCGCCGTCACCTCCACGCCGGGCGGCGGGACGCGGGTCGTCGTCACCCTGCCTCTGAGCAAAGGAGAGAGTCATTCAAATGACGATGAGAGTCTTGGTCGCGGATGATCATCCGCTCTTCCGTGATGGGATCGTCAGCCTGCTGAAAGCGGCTGGGCTGGAGGTGGTAGGCGAGGCCGGCGACGGGGCGCAGGCCATCGCCGAAGCGCGCCGCCTGCGCCCGGACGTGGTGCTGATGGACATTCAAATGCCCGGCGTGGACGGGATCGAGGCGACCCGCCGCCTCAAGGCCGAAGTGCCTGAGGCGCGTGTGGTCATGCTCACCGTCTCCCAGGAAGACGCCGATCTGTTCGAGGCGCTCAAGGCCGGCGCGCACGGCTATCTTCTCAAGAGCCTCAGTTCCGATGAATTCCTCGATCTGCTCGAAGGCCTCACGCGCGGCGAAGCGCCCCTGCCGCGCAGTCTGGCCGCGAAAGTGATCGCCGGCTTTGCCCGCCAGCCCGACGAAAACGTGCCCGCCGCCGATTCGCTCACCGACCGCGAAGTCGAATTGTTGGAGTTGATCGCCCTCGGTTTCTCGAACAAGGCAATCGCTCAGCGCCTCGGCATCAGCGAGAACACGGTCAAGTATCACATGAAGAACATCCTGCAGAAACTGCACCTGCACAATCGAGCCGAGGCGGCGGCGTATGCGGTGCGCGCCGGGCTGGCCGAGGGCACTTTCGGCGAGGACTAGTCTGCGAGACGAGCGATGCGGTCAAGCGGCCTTTTCTCCGGCGGGGCGAGACGCAGTCTGCGACTCAAAGTCACCCTCGGCGTCGTGCTGCCTCTCCTCGTGATCCTGGGCGTGTTCACCGCCATCGAATACGCGCGCCACCGTGAAGCCACACTCGCCGATCTCTCGTCCGTCGCCGCGCAAACCGGTCAGGTCATCGAAAGCAGCCTCCTACACGAAATGCTTTCCCGCAACGTGGAGGGCCTCCAGCATATGCTGAACGCGATCGGTGAGGACAAGAAGATTCGGGCGATCTATCTGCTCGACACAACGGGCCGGGTCGCCTTTGCGCCTCAGGGCGTGGATGTTGGCCGGCAAATGGACAACCGCGATCCCACCTGCCAGCCTTGCCACCAATTGCCCGCAGCGGCGCGCCCCAGTAGCGTGGTGGTCACTCTGCCGGACGGCCAGCGTGTCTTCCGCAGCATGAACCCAATTGAAAACCGGCCGGAGTGCCATGCCTGCCACGATCCCCATCAACGCCTGAACGGCGTATTGCTCACCGATATCTGGGTAGCCCCGTTGGAAACGCCGCTGGCGGCCGACCTGCGCGAGAATGTCCTGTGGTGGGTCGCCACCATCGTCATCACAGTGATCGTCGTCAATGTGGCGATGAGCCGGATGGTAATTCGCCGCCTCGAACAGGTGGCGCAAACCCTCACACGCTTTGGCCGAGGACAACTCGGCCTGCGCCTGCCGGCCGAGAGTCCGGACGAGATCGGGCAGTTGGCCGCGGCCTTCAACCAGATGGGCGGGCGCATTCAATCCGAGGAAGCCGAGAATCGTGCCCTCTCCGAAGACCTGCGCCGACACGGGCGTCAGCGGCAGGAACTCCTCGAACGCCTGATCACCGCGCAAGAAGAAGAACGCCGAAAAGTCGCGCGCGATCTGCACGACGATCTCGGCCAGGACCTCGCCGGGCTGGCTGCCAGCCTCGAAGGCGCCGAACGGCTGTGGAGTGAACGGCCCGACCTGGCCCGGTCACAACTCCGGCAGGCCCGCTCACTGATCGCCGAGACGACCGAGCGAGCCTATGCCATGATCCTTTCCCTCCGCCCGTCGGCGCTGGACGACCTCGGCCTGGCGCCGACGCTGCGCGCCCACGCCGAACGCACGCTGAGGGATGCCGGGATTCAATTCGATCTGGATTCCGGCGAGCTCACGCGCCGCCTGCCGCCGGAAATTGAAACGGCGTTGTTCCGCACATTTCAAGAAGCGTTGAGCAACGTCGTGCGGCACTCCGGCGCGCGCCGGGTGCGTCTGTCGCTGACCGTGCGCGATGGCTCGTTCGACGGAGAGATCGCCGACGACGGGAGCGGCTTCGACCCGACAGAAGTTCAGGTGAACGGTCACGGCCGGCGCGGCCTGGGCTTGCTGGGAATGCAGGAACGGGTCGCCCAGTGCGGCGGCGCGCTGGAGATTCGTTCCAGTCCGGGCGCTGGGACACGGATCCGGGTTCGGATTCCTCTGCTGGAGGACTCCCCTCACCCTAACCCTCTCCCAGGAGGAGAGGGGACTCGCTCCCCTCTCCCATTGGGAAAGGGCTGGGGGTGAGGGCGGAGAACAGTCATGGCTGACAAGATTCGCGTTCTCATCGCCGACGATCACACCATCTTTCGAGCCGGCGTCCGGCTGCTGTTGGAAGCCGAGCCTGACATCGCAGTCGTCGGCGAAGCTTTGAATGGCGATGAGGCCGCGGCGCTGGCGGAGTCTCTGCGGCCGGATGTGATCCTGATGGATATCGCCATGCCGGGCACGAACGGGCTGGAGGCCACTCGCCGGATCAAAGCCCGCTGGCCCGAGATGCAGGTGCTGGTGCTCACCATGCACCGATCTGACGAGTATTTCTTCGAAGTGCTCAAAGCCGGGGCTTCGGGCTACGTGCTCAAAGCCGCCGAGACGAACGAACTGATCGGCGCGATTCGCGCGGTGGCGCGAGGCGAAGTGTTTCTCCATCCGACGATGGCCGGGCAACTTCTGAAAGACTACCTCAGCCGTTCGAGCGAACCGGAGGCCGGCGCTCAGCCGGCGCTGACCCCACGCGAAAAAGAAATCCTGCGCCTGCTGACAGACGGGTACAGCAACACAGAGATCGCCGAGAGACTGGTCGTCAGCCCCAGCACCATCCACAGCCATCGGACGAATCTAATGAAGAAACTCAACTTGAGCAGCCGTCACGAATTGATCCAGTACGCGCGCCAGCGCGGCCTGATGCGCGATTCTTGACACTTGACTCCCGGCCAACGAGGGATATAATCATTACGAGCCAAGCTTGTCTTGGCCGGCCAAAAACGGTTTAGCCGTTTCCCCCCCTGGCGAACCGTCGCCCCCTTGTGGGCGGCCTTCCCGTGTCTCACCAGAGCCGGGATAGCTAGGGGGGTTTTGCTTCCTGTCCGAAATCCACCTGCCACCACACCTCGACTTTGCTCCGAATCGCCTTGTAGGATTCGGACTCTCCTGTTCGCGCCTTTTCGAACACGGCCCCGGCCACCATGTCGGCGCACTGGATCGGGGAGTCTTTCGAGGTCAACAACCGCACATCGTCGAAGTTCTGTTGTGGCCGCCCCTTGGCGCGACATGCCCGACGAACAGCATTCTTGAGTTCCCGGAGAAACCTGGCGTGTTTTCCTTGGCCATCCAGCCATAGTTTGACATCGCTCAAAGTCGTCGGTGCGCGTAGCGCCAGGCCACTCAGAACCCAGTTATACAGACCTTGCTTACCTTGTCGGCGAAGCGACTCGGGCGCTTTGACCTTGTCAACCACAGCCGCCTGCACCGAGAAATCCTCGAAGGCAATGGCCTTGAAGAATACCCGGCGGACACCTGCGCTGGCCTGACGGTAGTGGAATTCGAAGTCCTGGGACTTGCCCAGTCTGCGTCGGGCCTCAGCCATCTGCGCTCGGAGACGTTCCGGATCGGGAACGACGAGGACTACCATGACAAAGTAGCGGGAACTGATTCCGCGTTGCGCACCAAATTCATAGCCGGTGTCACCAGCTTCGTCGGAGTAGGCTTGTCGCATCGGGGCGAAGGAGGAAGTCTGAAGTATGCGCCAGTGTACTTCCTCCCGTGAGATTGTCAATTCGCCTGCTACGCATCTCCCTCCACACTCCACGCTTCACGCTCCACGCACGCCGCCCCTCAAAGAAACGCCAATCGAATTGGCGTTTTTTTCTTCACAATTGGCGCTTGCCCCGATTTTCACACATCTCATCTTGCGCTAATGTATCGGCACGGAAACGGCGGAGGCGGCATGGCAATCACGCGGGCGTTCGTGATCTGGACTCACCCGCTCTTTCACGAGTCGGTGCGCCGGCTATTAAGCCATCCCGACATAGAGTGGGCGGGCGCGACCTCCGATCATGCCAAAGCGCCCGATCTGATTGCCAGCTTGCAACCGAACACAATTCTCTTCGAGGAGGGAGAAAGCGAGGATGCGCTCGCCGAGATGCTAAAAATATTGGAGGCCAGCTCGTCGGACGTCCGGGTTATCCGGCTGAGCCTTTCCGACAACCAACTCACGGTGTATCACCGCGAACAGCGCACGGTGGCGCAGGCCGAGGACCTGCTCCACCTAATTCAAAGCGATTAGACATGAGAGGAGAATTCGAATGAAACATCACAACCTACGGCTCACCTTCATCAGACTCGCCTGTGTGGGGTTGGCGCTGATCCTGGCCGCCTGCACGGCCACGCCTGCGCCGCCGCCGCTCCCGCCAACTCCAGCGCCCACTTCACCGCCGCCGCCCACGCCTGTGCCCCCGACTGCGACGACGGCCCCGACGCCGGAGCCGACCATTCCGCCCGGCGTGCCGGCGGCGGACGTGAGCAAATCAGTGGCCGACAAATTCAACACGGTTGATACCAACCTCGCGCTGTGGAAAATCCAGCCCGGCCTCGGCACGGTGATGATCGAGTACGGCAACCGCCTGGCTAGATTGTGGTTTGCCGCGAACGCCGACAACTGGGACATGGCGAAATACCAATTGGACGAGATGAAAGAGATCCAGGAAGTCGGCGAGGTCACGCGCCCCAAGCGCGCGCCGATGTTGAAGGCGTTCGAGGAGGGCTACCTCACCGCGATTGACAAAGCGATCATGGCGAAAGACAAAGCGGCGTTCACCAAGGCGGTCAACGACGCGGTCACCGGCTGTAACGCCTGCCACAAGGCCTCGACCGGCACCAACTGGACATCGTATCAGTACGTCGAAGTCCAGTTGCCCAAGACCGATCCGGCGTTCTACGTTGACTGGAAAGGCGGCGGACAAGACAGCTATATCGCCAACCCGCCGGCGGCCGCGGCCGCCACGCCAGCCGCGCTCACCGGCAATCTCGACGCAGCCGGCGTCGAGGAGTTCGTGAACGGCAAGTTCAACAGCGTGGATCGCAGTCTCGCGTTGTGGAACATTCAGCCCGGCCTCGGCACGGTGATGATCGAATACGGCAACCGCTACAGCCGAATGTATTTCGCCGCTAAAGCCGGCAACTGGGACATGGCGAAGTACCAACTCGACGAAGCGCTGGAAATCCAGGAAGTCGCCGAGGCCACGCGCCCCGGGCGCGCGCCGATGTTGAAGGCGTTCGAGGAGGGCTACCTCAAAGCGTTGGACGAAGCCATCGTGGCGCAAGACGCGGCGAAGTTTGACGCCGCTTTCAAGGCGGCAGCGGATGGCTGCAATGCCTGCCATACGGCCTCCAAAGGCGCCAACTGGAAGTCGTATCAGTACGTCAAGATACAGGTGCCCAAGACGGACAACAACGATTACCTCGTCTGGAAAGCCGACAAGGGCACGGGCAGTTACATCGCCAACCCGCCTGCGGCGGCGGCGACTGCGCCGCCGGCCGCGCCCACCGGCACGCTCGACATGGCCGGCGTTGAGAAACTGGTGACCGACAAACTTAACACGTTGGATCGCAGTCTCGCGCTGTGGAACATCCAGCCCGGTCTCGGCACGATCATGATCGAGTACGGCCGCCGCCTGGCCCAGATCAGATATGCGCTGGATGGCGGCAACTTTGACATGGCCAAGTACCAGGCGGACGAGATGATCGAAATCCAGGAAGTCGGCGAGACCACACGCCCTGGGCGCGCGCCGATGTTGAAGGCGTTCGAGGACGGCTACATCAAAGCGCTCGACGAGGCGATCATGGCAAAAGACAAGGGCAAGGCACAGGCCGCGCTCGAGAACGTTGTCACCGGCTGTAACGCCTGCCACGCGGCCTCCAAGGGCGCAAACTGGTCGAGTTACGCATACGTGCAGATTCAGGTGCCGAAGTCCGATCCGGCTGACTATCTCCATTGGAAGGCCGCTGGCGGGACTGGCAACTACAAGCCCTGAGCGACCGGACGAACAATCGCAACGCAAAGCCGGCGGCGGAAGGCTGATACCGCCGCCGGCTTGGTTATCGGTCGAGACCTGCTTTGTTGTTAGGCTACCACTGTGGAGGATGAGGAGAGCATGAAACCTTCGACCAGCGAGTTGACCCGGCGGAAATTCATGAGCGCCGCCATCGTCGGCCTCGGGGCGGCACTGATCCTGGCCGCCTGCGCTGGCGCGACGGGGCCGGCCGGGCCTTCTGGGGCGCCGGGCGCGGTCGGGCCTCCAGGGTCAGCCGGCGAAGCCGGGCCACCGGGGCAATCAGCCGTTATCCTTCCCGGCCCGGGGTTGCAGGTGAAGATCACCGGCGTCGAGTTCCCCTCGGACGGAAAGCCGGTCGTGAGCCTGACTATCACCGACGATGCCGGCACACCACTCAAACGCGAAGTCCTGGAAGGTGCGCGCTTCTTTATCGCCCAGATTGTGGTGGACAAGGCCACTGGCGCGACCAAGTATCAAAACCTGCTTGTGCATGAGGTGCAGGGCAAGCCGTACATCCTGGACGGCGAGACGAAACAGCCCGCGCTGGCGAAGGCAACCCAGCCGTTCGCCGACAACGGCGGCGCGTGGGCGTCCGCAGACATCGGTTACACCTACACCTTTACCAACACGCTGACGTCGGAAGTGGACCCGGCTTTGACTACGGCCGTTGGAGTGTCCGCCTGGAAAGACAGCCGGGCGACCGTCGCCAACGACGTCTACACCTTCGTCCCCTCGGGCGGCGCGCCGACGGTGACACGCGAGGTTGTGACGACCGCCGCCTGCCAGACCTGCCACAATCCGCTGATGGCGCACGGCGGCACGCGCCGCGACACCCGGCTGTGCGTGCTCTGCCACACCGACCAGAACACCGATGTCTCGTCCGGGAATTCGGTGGAGTTCAAGGTGATGATCCACCGTATCCACTCAGGCTCACAGTTGCCAAGCGTGGCAGCCGGCACGACGTATTACATCGGGACCAGCGACTTCTCGAAGGGGACGTGGCCGCAGGACACGCGCAACTGCACGACCTGCCACAGCGGCGGCCCGCAGAGCGACAACTACAAGACCGCGCCGAATGCGGCGGCCTGTACCTCGTGCCACGACAACGTGAACCTGGTGACCGGCGACAACCATCCCGGCGGCAGGCAGTCCTCCGACACAGCCTGCTCCGCCTGTCACGTGCCGGACGGCGCCGAGTTCGATGCCTCGGTCACCGGCGCGCATGTCATCCCGATCAACTCGACGAACATCAAGGGTGTGAAGTTGGAAATCGTCAGCGTCGAAGGAGCGG
>JACQED010000582.1 GCA_016200785.1 Chloroflexota bacterium | reverse complement strand
CGCGACGTATTCCTATTATCGGTGGGACGAATTCGGCCCCGTCCCGGGTTGGGATGCTCTCATGTTGACTCTGCGCTGGCCGATGCGGTTCGTGGGCGGCTTAGGTGGGCTGTTCCTGATCGCCGTCGAATTGCGCGCCGAGACAGTCACTAACTCGCTCCAGCGCGCCTTGACGAGTCGGCGCGGCGCGGCGATTCTCGTGGGCCTCGTAGCGTTTGCATCGGGAAGTTATTACTTGCTCCCCGGCCAGATCGCCCTGTCGAGCGACGCTCTGGGCTATACCGGTTACGCGTATCTTGCGCGCCAGAGTCTGCAACTGGGCCAGTGGCCGATCTGGTCGAACTTCGCGGCGATGGGAACGCCGTTATTGCAATTCTACGGTTTCTATCCGGCCCTGGCGGGACTCGTCGGCCTGGCGCAACCGGATATGTTCGAGGCCACCAAGTTTCTGGAATTGGCCCTGCACGTCATTTCGGTCTTCGGCATGTTTGCTTTCGCCTCGCGGCTCACCGGGTCGCGGGCGGCCGGCGCAGCTGCGGCGTGGGCTTACGGCTTCACTTTCTACCGATACCACGCGATCGTATTCACCGGCATAGTGCATATGGGCGTGCACCTCGCGCTGATGCCGTGGCAGTTCTATGCAGTGGAGGAATTCGTCTTCGGGCGGAGGCCGAAATTGGCGTGGGCCGGCTTCACCGTGCTGGGCGGGTTGGGGATACTCGGCCATCCTCACTACGGCGCATACATGATCGGCTTCGCGCTTCTTTACGGGCTAATTCGAGTCGGGTTGTCATCGCCCTCAGATAGCCTCGGCGGCAAAGTCAAGTCGAGCCTGTGGCTAATCGGCGGCTTCGTCGGGAGTCTTCTCCTCGGATCGTACCCGGTAGTTGGCACCGTGATCGAAAATAGCCTCGTCGCCACCGGCAGGTATCAAGGCGCGCTGGTTTTCGCCCTTGGCCCGCTCAAGTTCCGCGAGGTATTCACTTTCCTCGGCAGTTACTGGTCTTCTGACTGGTTCGGCGGATATGTCGGGATCAGCATCACGCTGATCGCGATCGCCGCGTTGGCCATCGCCGCGTGGCAAAGGGATCGCCGCAGCATCCCGCTCGGCGTGTGTTTCGTCCTGAGCCTCTACCTCGCATTGGGGCCGGGCCGTCTGCCGTTTGACAGCATCTTTCAGAGAATCCCGCTGGGCTGGCTCGTGTATGTCTTTTCCACCCCGGGACGCTATCTGCTCTACGTCACATTCTTCGGGACAGCGGCCGTGGGTGTTGCGACGCTCTATTTGGAGCGGCTGGCGACGAGTGTTGTTGGAATTCAGAGCGTTCGCGACGCGCTGGCTCGTCTCAGGCGTGCGGGCGCGATCGATTCAGCCTCGACCGGAGTCGAACTCGCGGCCATTGCGGCCATCCTGATCGTGTCGGTTGATATGATCCCGCTTTCAATGCAGGCGAACGCCCTGCGGCCTCCGGGCTATGGCGCTGACGTTCAACGAGCGTACGCCTGGCTCCGGGGCAATGCCACTGACCGGACGACCCGCATCCTCGATCCGGCGGCCGATCTCGGCATCGTTGACGTTCAGCTTTACTCCGGGCTTCCGGCGTTCGGATCGACTCTCCACGACGTCCCGGAGCAGAACTACGAAGCCGTCACCAGATTCGCGTCGGCTGTCCTTGAAGATTACAAAGCTGGCGCTATGCGGCCCTTGACGCGCGATTGGCTGTATCTCATGAACGCATCCGCGCTCGTCTCGGATTTGGCGGCGCCGCCCGGAGAACGGGCGAACGTCGTTTTCGCCAGCGGCCCGGTTTCGGTAATCGGCAACGCGAGCCATTCGGCAGTGTTGGCCAGCGGGCGGGTTGAGGTCGTTCCCGACGAATCGCTGGGGCGACTACTGGAGAGGCTGCGCATCAACCGTCAACGCAACAGCGCCGAGTTCATCCCGCTGATGGATGCCATGCCAGGCTCCGCGCCGTTGTCGCCGTTGCCCGTTTCAATTCAAGCGTTGTCGCACGAAGTCCGCCCGCAGTACGTGCGGCTCACGTACGAAGTGTCGGACCCGGCCTACGTCCAGCTCAGTTATGCCTATTATCCCTATCTGGCGGTCAGGCTCGACGGCAAAGCGATTACGGCGGGGCAGAGTCCGTTCGGGCTTATCGTGTTCCGGTCGGAGAAGGGAATGCACACAGTGGAACTGATTCCCTACCTCTCGCCCCTGCGTGTTGCGTTGTTGGCTGCGGGGCTGGCTTATCTATTGGGGACGGCAGCGCTGATAGTGTGGGAGTGGTCTGGCGCGGGGAGAATGGCGACACCGAGGCGTGTCAATTGAGCTCCTGCGCGATAGCCTCGGCTAACGCGATGGCACGCTCCATGCACTGGTCGCTGTCAATGTAGCGGTATTCCCCGGTTCGTCCCACCAGCGCCAGACGAGGCTGAGAGCCGACGTAGTCGAGAACGTTGTCGAGATGCTCCCGATAATCGTAATAGAAGATCGGGTAGGCGCTGGCCGCTTTCACGAGAAAGACTTTCCGCACCTCGTCTCGAGAAATGATGCGGTCGGCCTCCAGATACGGCAGACACAATTCCAGCAGTTCCTCGGCGCTCGACTTCCACACCGGATCGGTGCGATGACACGACAGTTCGATCGCCAGCATATTTTCGTGGGGCGGGCAAAGGTCGGCGCAGAACTTGTTCATGTCGCCCAGCCGGTGATACGGCTTGCCAAGATAATAGACGTAAGATGTGTCTAATAGGCGCCGGTTGCCCGTCACGACGTACAAAACGATCATCGAAAGATATCCCAGGTTGTTCGCGCTCTCGACTATGCTCGCAGGGGCCGCAGGATTGAAAAGTTTCATCATGTCCGGCAGTGGAATGGTCGAGACGACAAAGTCCGCCGATAGCCTGAGGTCACCCGCCTTGTTCACCGCGCTGACCACGTATTTCCCGTCGGCGGCCTGATCGAGTCGGGTTACGCGAGTGCCGACGTGGATCTTGCCGCCAAGTTCGGTCACCCGTTCTGCCACTGATTCTGCAATCATGCCGAAGCCGCGCTTCGGGTAACGCAGTGGCAGGACGAGTTCGCGCTCTGTCAGCGACTTGGCCTCGCGTGTCACTTTGCCGACGAACAGCAGCCTGAGGCTCTTGGCGAAATTCAGGCGGGTGCTGGTCGGGAGGGTATCGGCCGACAACCGCTCGCTCGGCATTTTCCAGAAATTTTCCGTGTAGGGCCGGAAGAAGACTTTGGCGAGATGACTGCCGAAACTTTGGGAAGCCCACTCGCCCATGTGGAGTTTGCGAGGCCGGCGGCCCAACAGTCTGGCGACGGCCAGGCGAATCTGCGCCAACCCATAGGTGACGACTGCGGCCACGGCGTCGGCGGGCGGGAAGTGTAACAGGACGTTTTTGGCGCTCAGAGGATAATCGAGGAAGCGGCCCTGAATATATATCCGGGCGCTGCGCCGGAACTGGGCGATATTGTCGCCGAGCAGTTCGGAAATGCGCCGAACGATTTCATGCTTTTGCGTAATGAAGAAGTGTGGCCCGAAATCCAGGCAGTAGGTCCCGCCCGCCTCGCGCACCGTGCCAGCCAGGCCGCCGACGAAGTCTTCCGCCTCACACACCTCCACGTCGATCCCTAGTTCGCGCAAGCGCCAGGCCGTGGTCAGGCCGGAGATGCCTCCACCGAGTACGACTACTCTTTTTCGATCTGTCAACGCTCTCCTCCATGGCGCCCCGCTTCCTTATCTTCGCGGCAACTAGAATTCGATGAGCACGTTTTGATGGTCGGCATGTAATGTGAGCTGTTGAGGCAAATAAGTCGCTCGGGCGCCGAGTTCCTGAGCGAGCGAGGCAAAATAACCTTCGGGAATGTCCAGGTGCGTTGCCCCACCCTTCCTCATTTTGCGGTAAGTCGAGTCAAACAGCCACATCTTCCCGAACATGGTTGCGGCTTGAAGGAACATCCCTTCTCGCAGCAGAAAGGCCGCGGTTCTTAGGCCGTACTTGAGGCCGCGCCGATTGGCCGTGACGTCGGCTATCAAAAGCCTGGCGCCGGGAGCACACGCTTTCTGCATCCCCTGCACGAAAGCGGCCACGTCGCCGAGGTGAGAAAAATACTGAACGACGCTCAGGCAGTTAACG
Organism: Chloroflexota bacterium; assembly: GCA_016200785.1. Classification (GTDB taxonomy): domain Bacteria; phylum Chloroflexota; class Anaerolineae; order Anaerolineales; family JACQED01; genus JACQED01. Next base: position 3,933 of record JACQED010000582.1, on the reverse strand, counting down.
GCCGTGAAGCCCGTCCCCAGCGCCGACAGATCGCGCAGGTCGGGCGCGACCCGCGTTACCCTCACATTTCGGGCGTGCGCGAATTTCGCTTTGCAGATGGCGACGTAGTGCTCCGACACATCGGCACAGACGACCTCGCCTGCCCGGTCGGCGATCAACTCCGCGAAATTTCCACTGCCGCATCCATAATCCAATACCTTGTCGCTGGCCGAGTAGTGCATGATGCCGTCGCTGAGCCTGACGAATACCTCCATCTGCTTGCGCCAGAGGGCGGAGTCGGTCCAAATATTCTCGGCGTTCCAGTATTCCAGCCACGGATGAATTCCGCGTAATGAGTCAGGCGAATTGATCGAACCTGCCCGCGACAGGTTGAGCATCGGTTTACCTCCTGAAGAACTCAACGGTGGAACGCAAGCCTTCCGACAGGCTCACCGCCGGCCCCCATCCCAGCTCTGCCCGTATCTTGGAGCTATCAATGACGATGTCGCCCACGTCAATTTTCTTGCGGGCCTCAGGCCACTCAACCTGCACGACGCGCCCCGTGCCGCAGGCCTCCACGATGGCCTCGGCCAGTTCTTTCACGCTGATGGATTGGGCGCCCGCCGCAAACCATATCTGCCCGGTCCTGTCGGTCTGCGCCGCCAGCGCAAGCGCGGTTACCGCGTCGCCGGCGTACAATATGCTTCGCAACTGTAGCCCGTTGCCATAGATTGTCAACGTTTCATTCCTCAGCGCCCGACCGATGAAATAGTTGATGAAGCCGAAGTCTGGATTTGAAATATTGGCATACGGGCCGTACACGTTGGGCAGGCGCACGACGTTGACGCCAAGATCGTAGGCATTCGCGTAGATCCGGCAATAGTGCTCTGCAACGCTCTTGTTGGCCGAATAGATGTCAACCGGCGCCACGGGATGACTCTCGGTGACAGGTCGAGTCTGCATCTGGCCGATCTGTGTGCTCGTGCCAACGTACACCAATTTCGCCTTTGGCCGGAAACGCCGGATGGCCTCCAGCACGTTGACCGTGCCGATGCAGTTGACTTCGATGTCGCGCTGAGGATCGCGCATCGAGTACGGGTGCGACGTGTGGGCGGCGCAGTGGAACACGTAGGCTGCCCGCTCGACTATGGTCGCGACCGGATCGAAATTCACGATGTCGGCTGACACCAGTTCGATCCGATCTTCGATGCCCTGAATGTTGCGGATGTCGCCCCCCGAACGCGGGTCGAGCGAGTCGATGATGACGACCTCGGCCCCGGCCTCGACCAGATAATGGACGATATTACTGCCGATGAATCCTAGTCCGCCGGTGACGACGGCTCGCTTGCCGGAGAACGCGGCCGTAAATTCAGTTTTCACGTGGGTACTCGGCCAGATGATCCTGATAGAAGCGAATTGTGCGGCGCAAGCCGTCGGCGAAACTCACACGTGGGAACCAGCCCGTGTGCGCGCAGAACTTGCGATTGTCGGCGACGAAGTCGCCTGCGTCCATGCTTCTTTCGCCGGGCGGGAACGGCACGCGGCGCACCTCGGCCTCGGCCCCAACCGTGTCGCGCACCGCTTGCGTCAGTTGATCGATCATTTCGTAGAATTTTAGCCCGACGCCTGAGCCGAAGACGTACGCCTGCCCGGCAGTGTTCGGCGAGGCGGCGGCCAAGAGCAAGGCGTCCAGGACATTCTGGACGTAAGAGTAGTCGCGGATGAAATCACCCGGCTCGTAGATCGTCAGCGGCTCGCCGGCCATCGCGCGCCTCAACATGAAGTTCAAAATACCACGGCGTGGGTTGTTCGCCTGTTGCCGCTCGCCGAAGACATTGGCGAGGCGCAGAGTGGTCGTCTTGAGTCCGTACGACTGATGATAGATGAATAGATATTTCTCACAAGCGAGTTTGTGCGCCTCGTAAAGCGAGAGCGGCCAGTCGGGCAGGTTTTCGCCAACGGGAATTTCCTTCACTCTGCCTACTTGTGTCACTGTGCCCGGCATGACAATGGCCGCGCCTGACGCCAACTCGCGGCACGCCTCGAGCAGGCCGAGTGTAACCCCGCAATTGGCCTCCAGATCGCCGAACGGGTCTCGCATCGATTCGATGTGACTAGTCTGCGCGGCAAGATGGAAGATGTAATCTTGCCCGAGCGCCGCTTCCCGCAAAGCTGCAATTGCATCTGCAGAACGGCTCAGATCGACGACCACAATCCGGGCCGAATCTTTCACTGGCTCGATGTTGAACATCTTGCCCAGGGAGCGGGTGAGGATCGTGACCCGGCTGCCAAGGGCGACGCACCGAATGGCGAGGTTGCTCCCGATGAACCCCAGGCCGCCGGTGATCAGCACATTTCGATTGGCGAATGGCGAGAAGTCCAAAACGCGCCTCCACCTCATGTTAAGACGACCCGCCGGGCCGTCTCTACCCTATTACACCACGCGCGCCGTCGGGATATGGGTAATGAACTTTCCACCGTGGCTGGCGAAGGCGCTCTCCTTCTCGACGATTTCTTTCAGGTGGTTCCAGGCCAGCACGAAGGCGTAGTCGGGATAGTCGGCGGCGAACGTCTCGATCGGGACAATTGGAACGTGTGTGCCGGGGGTAAACAGGCCGTGTTTGGTGGGTGTCGTGTCACAAACGTATTCCAAAGTTTCAGGCCCAATACCACAGTAATTGAGGATCACTGTTGCCTTCGATGCGGCGGCGTACCCGATCAATCGCTTTCCTTCGCGCTTGAGATTTCCCAGAAGATCGATCAACGACTGTCGGGATTGCGCCACTCGTTCGGCGAAAACAGTGTATGCCTCCGGCGCGCCCAGGCCATTTTCCTGTTCCAGTTCGATCTGATCTCCCACCGACGACTCCGTCGGACGTCGAGAACCGGCACGGCAACCGAACACTCTCATCGAGCCGCCGTGCACAGGAATGGGCTGAACGCGGAACAGCCGCAGCCCATGCGACTCAAACAAGCGACTGAGCGAAGATACACTGAAGTAGTAGACGTGCTCGTCGTAGATCTGATCGTAGGCAAGTTGAGTCACGATCTCTAGCAGATAGGGGTCCTCGAAAACGAAAACACCCTCTTCGTCCAGCAAGCCATCGAGCGATTTCGCCAGTTCCTTGAGGTCGGGGATGTGGCAAAGCACGTTCCCGCCGACGACGAGTTGGGCGCGGCCGTATTTGGCAGCCAGTTCATTCGCCAAAGCCGGCGTAAGAAATTCGCCGACGACTGTCAGGCCCTTGTTGCGCGCGACCTCGGCCACATTGGTCGAGGGTTCGATCCCAACGGCGTTCGGATTCCAGCGCGCCAGTTTTTCCAGCAGGATGCCGTCGTTACTGCCGATTTCGTACAGCGGCAGTTCCCGATCGTAGAGCAGACTCTCACCGATCAATTCGGCCAGGCCGGCAAAGTGCCGATCCATCACACGCGAGATCGACGAGTAATAGGCATAATGATCGTGAAAGAGCATCTTCGGATCGACCACGTCGATCAGTTGCACCATAAGGCAGTGGGAACAGAATCCCGTCCGCAGCCGGAACTTGTACTCAGGCTGGCGAAGTTGATCGGCGGTAAGAAAGGCGTTGGCGATGGGCATTTCGCCCAGATCGAGAAACGGGTGCAGGGTGTCATCGCCGCAGATGCGGCATGGTTTTGAGGGCATTGAGGTGCGCGTAATCCTTTGCAAAGCGCCGCAATTATATCTGGAAATCGCGTTTCCGCCGCACGCTCTTCCATGCTACAATTCGTCCCCATCAGCCCAGGGAGGAGTGAACCATGGCCGCTATGCTCTCGTCTGCTGACGAACACGGTCTCAAGGGACTCAGCCTGGATAGCCGCCTGAGGCAGGTTTTCAGCCTCATGTCGCCAGAGCGACTGAAAGACCTCGCCGCCCGTGTGCCCGACGAAGCGCGCGAACAGGGTTTGGTCTATCTCCGCGAGGGCAAAGTG
>JACQED010000581.1 GCA_016200785.1 Chloroflexota bacterium | reverse complement strand
GAGTTTTCCACCGCAGAGCACGCGGAGTTCGCTGAGATTTTTCAGAGCCGCTCTGCGTTCTCTGCGAACTCAGCGGTAAAACTTGCTCTGTTTGTAAAGAATTTGGCCTGTCAAGGATTTCAGAGTGTTACCTGAGCAGGGTTCGTCCAAAAACAAGGAAAGGTGACAAGTGACTTTCACATTGATCCGCAACGGCACGCTCATTGACGGCAACGGTGGAGCGCCGTTGCCGAATGCGGCGTTGCTGATCGAGAATAACCGCATCCGCGCGGTCGGCCCGGCCAACAGCCTCAGCCGGCCCAACGACGAAATCGTTGAGGTTGACGCTGGCGGCGGGTTCATCCTGCCCGGCTTCATAGACAATCACGTGCATCTGACGCTCGAAGGCCTCAACCTGGCGCGCGACATGGTGACGCCCTTTTCTCTGCGGTTCTACAATTCGGTGGCGACCATGCGCCGCACCGTCGAGGCGGGCATCACCTCCGTGCGCGACGCGGGCGGCGCGGATGTCGGGGTCAAGCAGGCCGTCGAGTCGGGCGTCGTGCTCGGCCCGCGCATGCAGATCAGCATCACCCTGCTCACCATCACCGGCGGGCATGCCGACTTCTGGATGCAGTCGGGCAATGAATTCCATCTCTTTCCAGCCTACCCCGGCTGCCCGGATGGCCGGTGCGACGGCGTGGAAGGGGCGCGCTTGAAAGTGCGCGAAGTTCTGCGCGCCGGGGCCGAAGTGGTCAAGATTTGCGCGACGGGAGGCCTGCTGAGTCCGACCGATCATCCTGAGTTCACCCAGTTCTCGCCGGAAGAGCTGGACGTGACTGTGCGCGAGGCGGCCTACAGGCGCGGCGTAAAGGTGATGGCCCACGCGCAGGGCGCGGAAGGAATCAAGAACGCCGTTCGCGCCGGAATCCATTCCATCGAGCACGGCATTTTTCTCGACGACGAGGCCATCGAACTCATGCTCAAGCACGGCACATTTCTCGTCCCCACCCTGCTCGCGCCCATTGCGGTGCTCGAGGTCGGCGAACAGGGCGGCATGCCCGAGTACGGCGTCCGCAAAGCGCGCGAGGCCGTCGAAGCCCACAGCGACAGTATCAGCCGGGCGCACAAGGCCGGCGTGAAAATTGCGATGGGCACCGACGCCGGGGTGATGCCGCACGGGACCAACCTGCGCGAACTGGGCCTGATGGTCAACATCGGCCTGACGCCGATGGAAGCCATCGTGGCGACGACGAAGACCGCCGCCGAATGTCTGGGCTGGCAGGATCGCGTGGGGACGATCGAGGCCGGCAAACTGGCCGACGTCGTCATCACGAAGACAAACCCTCTGCAAGACATCCGCTCATTGGAGAAATCTGATAACATCGCCGTCGTGATGAAGGACGGCAAGATCGTCAAGGATCGCCGCTGAGAACGATGCTCGATCACCTTTACGCAGCCAGCCCACTCGTCCTCGCCCATCGCGGCGCGCTGAGAGATGCGCCGGAGAACACGCTGGCCGCCTTCCGCCGCGCGATGGCGCTGGGCGCGGACGGCGTCGAACTCGACGTTAAACTCACACGCGACGGCGTGCCGATCATCATGCACGACGCGACGGCGGATCGCACGACCGACGGAACGGGCCGCATCGCCGATCTCACGCTGGCCGAGTTGAAGAGCCTCGACGCCGGCAGTTGGTTCGACGTCGAATTCAAGGGCGAGCGAGTGCCCCGTCTCGACGAAGCCTTCGAGGAGTTGGGGAGCAGGGCGATCGTCAACGTCGAGTTGACGAACTATGCGACGAGCCAGGACGGGCTGGAGGCGAAGGTGGTGGAACTGATCCACCGCCACAACCTAAGCCGCAGAGTCATCCTCTCGTCATTCAACCCCATGTCCATTCGCCGCGTCAAGCAACTCGACCCATCACTGCCGACCGCGATCTTGACGATGCCGGGACTGGCGATTTGGCTGAGGCGCGTGTGGTTGGCCCCGTTCGTCCCGCACGAAGCGCGCCACCCCGAACGATCCGAAGTGAGCGAAGCCTACATGCGCGGCTGCCGCCGCCGGCGACTGCGAGTCAACGCATGGTCGCCGGCCGAATTGGACGACAAGCCCGACGAAGTCCGCCGCCTAGTCGCGCTGGGCGTGGATGGTATCATCTGCAATCAGCCCGAGGTCGTCAACGCAGTGCTGGGGCGGGCGTCGCAGACAAATCCAAAATCCAAGAAGACAATCTGATTGTATCTTCGTCTATCGCGCACCTCACGGGCCTATCTGATCGCGGCCGTCGTCGCGTTGATGGGCCTCACCAACATCGCCTCGGGCGGACTGGTCGGCGCAGCAGCTGACCGGCTGAGGCTCCTCAAAGACCTGCTGCCTGAGAGCGTCACGCACGGCAGTCGCACCATCGCCGTCGCCGCCGGATTCCTGCTGTTGAGCATCGCGTGGAATCTGGCGCAACGCAAGCGCGAAGCCTGGGTGCTGGCCTCGTGGCTTCTCGTCGTCTCATTCTTCGCCCATCTCGTCAAAGGGCTGGACTTTGAAGAATCGATCATCGCGCTCGTCGTGTTGGGCGCGCTGTTCGCCCTGCGCCGCGATTTCGATGTGCGTTCCGATCCCCGCCGCATCCGCGAGGTCGTGGGGGCCGCGCCCTTCGTCGTCGTCTTCCACGTTGCCTTTTCGCTTCTCGGCTTTTACCTGCTCGCCCTGCAATTGAAGCCGGCCGGTTTCGATCCCGGCCTCGCGCTGGGGGAGATCCGGCGGCGGCTGATGTTCGACCCGCCGTACCTTTACAGCGCGGCCACGCGGCAAGGGCGGTGGTTCCTCGAATCGCTCGGCGTGTTGGGATTGCTCGGGCTGGCGTACGTGGTGTATTCAGTCCTGCGCCCGGTGCTCGAGGTCGAGTCTGCGCCGCTGATCGCGCGCGATACCGCTCAACGCATTCTGCGCGATCACGGCCGCAGCGGGATCGCCTATTGGGCCGGCACGCCTGACAAGGCCTTCTTCTTCAACGCCGATTACTCGGCCTTCATCGCTCACACGCTCGTGGGCGACGTGGCGCTGGCCGCGGGCGATCCGATCGGCCCGGCGAACTCTGTCAGGCCGATCCTCGCCGCCTTTCGCCGCCACTGCGAGCAGAACGATTGGGTTCCCGGTTTCTACCAGATCGGCGAGGCCAACGCCGAGGCTTTTCGCGCCGAGGGCTTTGATCTGCTCAAAGTTGGCGAAGAGGCGTTGCTCGACCTTCCGGGTTTCAGCCTCTCCGGCAAACTCCGATCCGATCTGCGGCAGGCGATCAATAGGGGCGAGCGCGAGGCATGGCGCTTTCACCTCTATCGTGGCCCGATCGCCGACGCCGATCTACTGGGGCAGATGGAGGAGATTTCTGCGGCGTGGCTGGCGGAAAAAGGCGGGGCCGAGATGGGGTTCGTGATGGGCGGCACGCCGCTGGCCGGCGATCAGATCGTGCGTCCCGCCGTCGCGCAGGACGCAGACGGGCGGGTGATCGCGTTCATGACGTGGGCGCCGATGTACGCCGCGCACGGCTGGGCGGGCGACGTGATGCGCCGCCCGCCCGACGCGCCCAACGGCGCGATGGAATATCTCATCACCCGCGCGGCTGTGCACCTGCAGGAGGACGGCGAGCGAGTGATCAGCCTCGGCCTCGCGCCGCTGAAGGACGTGGCCGAGAGTGACGATGCGCGCCTGATGGCGCGCGCTCTCGCGCTGGTGGCATCGCGCTTCAATACGCTGTATCATTTCAAGACGCTCGACGCATTCAAGGAGAAATTCTGGCCGCGCTGGGAGCCGCGATACCTTGCTTATCCCGGCCGCCTCGCTCTGCCCAAAGTTCTGCTGTCCGTAGTCCGCGCCCAGGCGCCTGACCTCAGCGTGGCCGACATTCTTGCCGCGTTGAGGAAGTAAGTCGTTGGCAATTGAGATTTGGGGCTTGGGATTTTGACTCTGGAGGTTCCCGGTGATCTCTCTCGACGACATTCGCTCCGCCCGCAAACGCATCGCCGATCACATTCAGGTCACGCCGGTTGCCTATGACGATCGCTTGAAGGTCTGGTTCAAGTGGGAGAACCATCAGGTCACGCATTCCTTCAAGCCTCGCGGCGCGCTGAACAAAGTGGTGTCGCTGAGTCGCGCCGAACTCGACCGCGGGCTGATCGCTTGTTCGGCGGGCAATCACGGCCAGGGCGTCGCGCTGGCGTCGAGGCAGACCGGAGCGCAGGTTCAGGTGTATGTCCCCGAAGACGCGGCACAAATCAAGATTGACAAGATGCGCGCCCTCGGCGCGGAGGTCGTGAAAGTGCCGGGGCTGTACGGTGACGCCGAGGCGGCGGCGATTCGTGCGGCGCGCGATCTGGGCAAGACCTACGTGTCGCCGTACAACGATCCGCTCGTCATCGCCGGGGCAGGCACCGTTGCGCTCGAATGGCTGGAGCAGTCGCCCGACGTTGATACACTCCTTGTCCCGGTCGGCGGCGGCGGGCTGATCGCCGGAGTCGGGTCGGCGGCCAAAGGCGTGCGGCCCGACGTCAAGATCGTCGGCGTGCAGAGCGATGCTTCGGCGTACCTTCACGCCGAGTTTTACCGGCGGGACATGAGTCATG
>JACQED010000580.1 GCA_016200785.1 Chloroflexota bacterium | reverse complement strand
TCGTCGTCAACGCCGCCGGGCCGTGGTCGCCGCTGATCGGGACGATGGTCGGGATCGATCTTCCCGTCGTCCCCATCCGCCGCGAAATGCTCACGACGAATCCGCTTCCCGAAGTCCCGCCCGACTTTCCTTTCACGATTGACTTCGCCCAAAGCCTGTACTTCCACCGCGAGGGCGACGGCCTGCTCACCGGCCAGTCGAACCCGAACGAGAAGCCGGGCTTCGACGAGAGCATTGATGAGGAATGGGAACTGACCGCGCTTGAAAACGCGATCCATCGCCTGCCGCTTCTCGAAAAAGCCTCGCGCCTCTCGCACTGGGCCGGGCTGTACGAAGTGACCCCCGATGCCCATCCGATCATTGGCCGCACGCCGGTGGAGGGCTTCTTCGTCGTCACCGGATTCTCCGGTCACGGTTTCATGCACGGCCCGATCTGCGGCCTCCTGATGGCGGAGGAGATTCTGGATGGCATGGCGACGACGGTGGATGTGTCGGAGTTGGATTATTGGCGATTTGGAGAGGGGAGATTGATCAGAGAGTATAATGTGATCTGAGACACCGAATTCAGCCGTGCGGTTGAGGGAGTTATGGAGGGGGGTATGCATTGTATCCACTGTGGGAAACAGCTACCCGATGACGCCTAGTTCTGCTCCAACTGCGGGGAAGCAGTGGGACAGCATAAGCATGTCGCTGAAAGCGAGTCTTGGGACTACTGTCAGATAGTCTGGACTCATGAAGACGGCGTATTCACGCGAACGTGCTACTTTGTCGCTGATGCTGTAGGAAAAGATGGGGCGTTCAACGCGGGCACATCGCCACGTTACACTGATCGCGAATGGTTGGGAAACACCCCCAAGAAAACAAAGAGCGCCCATCAGGTCTTGGTGAAAACACTGATTGATGAGGGCTGGGAGTTAATGCCGGACAGGGGACATTACTGGTTTGAATTGCGGTTCAGGCGTAAGCACAGTGCTTAGTGGACACGACAGCGAGGTTTGGCACTGACAAGTCGCTGTGCGGGCGACTTCGACGGCAGAGACGGATGACATCTTCAGAATGGAGAGTGCCGGTATGTCACTAACGGAAATACTCCCTGCGCTTCATGAACTCCCACGGGTTGACAAACTCCGCGTGATCCAGTTCTTGGTCATCGAGCTGGCAAAGGACGAAGGCGTGAATTTGCTCGAGCCAAACAAAGCATATCCCGTTTGGTCGCCGTACAATGCTTTCGAGGCCGCCAGTGTTTTATTGAATGCGCTGGCCATGGATCAACGAGCGAGTCATGGCTGAGGCAGCACGATTTCCCTATGTGGAGTTGGATAGCGTGTTGGGTGCAGCCAGCAGTCTGCCGTACTTGCCCCTCACCCTGACCTACAATGACCGCTCACTGGCGGTTTCCGGCTTGGTGGACAGCGGGGCTACAGTCAACGTGTTGCCTTTCCAGATCGGAGAACAAATTGGGGCAGCCTGGGATCGACAGACAACGGCGATTCAATTGACCGGCAACTTGGCCGGATTTGATGCGCGAGCATTGGTCCTGTCGGCAACTGTCGGCCAATTTTCTCCGGTGCGCCTTGCCTTCGCCTGGACACATGCGAGTGATGTCCCATTGATTTTGGGGCAAGTGAATTTCTTTCTGGAGTTCGATGCATGCTTCTATCGCTCTCAGTCATACTTTGATGTTCGCCGCAAAGAACACCCCCGGTGAGCAGAATGGATCGATTGGACAACTACAAGCCCGCCATCCGCCGCATTCTGGCCGGGCACCTGGCGTTCAGGCCAGCCGAAGAAAACATCGAGACCGTTGCCATTTGCGACGAAACCGGCGAACATTACATGCTCCTCGAAGTCGGCTGGCAGTATCCACGACGCATTTTCAACGTTGTCTTCCACATACGCTTGAAAGATGACAGGGTTTGGGTGGAACAAGACTGGACCGAATACGGAGTGGCGCGGGAACTGCTCGACGCAGGCATACCGGCAGAGGCGATCGAACTTGGGTTCCAGCCCCCGGAAATACGACCCTACACCGAGTTGGCAACCATAGCCGCCAGAGAACGATGACGGTTGCCATCCCCCCGCTCCGCGCCGAACTCATCGCCATCGGCACCGAACTCCTCCTCGGTGAGATTGTAGATACGAACTCCGCCTTCATTGCCCGCGCACTCCGCGGTATCGGACTCGACTTGCTGTACATCTCGCAGATCGGGGACAACGAGGAGCGCATCGCGGAAGTGATCGCGCGCGGGCTGGAACGGTCGGGCATCGTCATCACCACCGGCGGCCTCGGGCCGACGGTGGACGACGTTTCGCGCGAGGCCGTAGCCCGCGCCACCCAGCGCCCCCTCGAACTCGTCCCCGACCTCGTCGCGCAGATCGAAGCCCGCTTCGCCAAGTGGGGCCGCCGCATGACCGAGAACAATCGGCGGCAGGCGATGATCCCAAACGGCGCGATCCCGATCTCGAATCCCGTGGGCACGGCGCCGTCGTTCATCGTCGAAACCGAAAGCGGCGCAGTTATCAGCGTGCCCGGCGTGCCGAAAGAGATGGAGTATCTGCTGGAGCGCGAGATCATCCCTTATTTGCGCCGCCGCTTCGAACTGACCGGCGTCATTAAAGCCCGCGTCCTTCGCACCGCCGGGCTGGGTGAGAGCATGATTGACGAGAAGATCGGCGAGTACGAAAAACTCCCCAATCCCACCGTCGGCCTGGCCGCGCACCCGGCGGCGGTGGACGTTCGCATCACGGCAAAAGCCGCGAGCGAAGAGGAAGCCGATCGGATGATCGCGGAAGTCGAAGCGCCGCTGCGCGAGCGATTGGGCGAGGCAATCTTCGGCGCGGACGGCGAAACGGTGGAGGGCGTGCTGTTGCGATTGTTGACTGAGCGCGCTCAGACTCTCGCCAGCGCTGAAGCCGGGACGGATGGGACGATTGCCGCGCGACTTTCAGCCGCCGCAGATCGAACGACGGCTTTTCTCGCGGGCGTCGTCGCTCCCACGCCCGAGGCGCTGGCCGCGCAATTGAGTCTCGACGGCGCGGGGATGGGGTTGGGCACGCTGGCCGAGCAAGTGGCCGGGCGCGCTGCTGAGGCTCATCACGCCGACCTCGGCCTCGCGTGCCTCATCCGCCGCGTGAAAGACGGCGTGCAGATCGGCATCGGGCTGGCGCGGGGCGAGGCACGGAAGGGCGACGAACTCGGCTTCGGCGGCCACTTTCTGCTTCTGCCGCAATGGGCGGCGACGATTGCGATCGATCGAATGCGGCGGTGGATCATCTCTGGTAAAATGCTGGCGTGATAGTTGAGAAACTTCCCATGTACGGCGGCCAGGCCGTCATCGAAGGCGTGATGATGCGCGGCAAGATGGCGATGGCCGTCGCGGTGCGTAACCCCAAAGGCGAGATTCAAATTCATACCGAGCCGCTCGGCGCGGCGTATCGAGGGAACTTCGCCAAGATACCGTTCGCGCGTGGACTGTTGATGTTGTGGGACGCGCTCGGCCTCGGCTTTCGCAGTCTCACCTTCGCCGCGAATATCGCCGCTGGCGAGGAGGTGAAATTTGAGGGGCCTCTGGCGTGGGGCACGATCGCTCTCTCGCTCGCCTTCGGCTTGGGGCTGTTCTTTCTCGCGCCTGCCGCCGCCGCGCAACTCGGCGAGAACTTTCTCGGCATCTCATCGTGGCTTGGCAACCTACTTGAAGGCTTTATCCGCCTGGGGCTTATCATTGGCTACCTGTGGCTGATCGGCCAGGTGCCCGACATTCGGCGGCTGTTCGGCTATCACGGCGCCGAGCACAAGACTATCAACGCCTACGAAGCCGGCTCGCCGCTGACGCCGGAGTTGGTGGCCCGCTACCCGCTTGAACATCCGCGCTGTGGCACGGCGTTTCTCCTCACCGTCGTGGTGATCTCTATCCTCGTCTTCTCACTGCTCGGCCCGCTGCCGATCGCTCTGCGCTTTGTGTCGCGACTTCTGCTAATACCCGTGATTGCGATGCTGGCCTACGAGTACATTCGACTCACGGCGCGTTACTTGACCAACCCTTTGGTGCGT
>JACQED010000579.1 GCA_016200785.1 Chloroflexota bacterium | reverse complement strand
TAGGTATACGACGAGCCTGAGTCACGATGCCAGTTGCAGATGTGCGTGGCCGACACGCGGTTGGGGCTGCCGAAGGCGTTGGCCAGGCGCGTCCACCACGGCCAGTAATCGCTGGCGGCCGATCCGGCCACCGACGGGCGATAAAAGGCGACCGCCTCGGGGCCGTGCTCGGCCTTGATGGCGTTCAAGCGCGCGGCGATGGTGTCCAGCGCCTCATCCCACGAGATGCGCTGCCAGCCGGGATCGGGGTCGCCTTTGGGCCGGGTGCGTTTGAGCGGAACCTTGAGGCGGTTCGGGTCGTATACCAGTTGCGGCGCCGCCTGGGTTTTGGAGCAAATGCCGCCGTTGGGATGCTCGCGGTCGGGCGTGACGCGGACGAAGCGGCCATTGTCTATGTGGGCCACGACCCCGCAGCCGGCAAAGCACTGCGCACAGTAAGTGTGAATCCGTTCAGTCATGTTCGCACCTCCCGCCGGTACGGCACACACAATGCCGCCGGTCCCCTTCCCTCGCGAGAGATGCCGATCAAAACCAATATCGTCAGCACGTACGGCAGCATCAACATGAACTGAAACGGCAGGTTGGCGCCCTGCGCTTGCAAGCGCAACTGGAGCGCGTTCACGCCGCCGAACAACAGCGCGCCCGCCAGCACGCGATACGGGTTCCACTGTCCAAAGTAAACAAGCGCGATCGCGATCCAACCGCGCCCGGCGGTGATGTTGTCGTTGAAGGTGCCGAGGTAGCCCAGCGTGAGGAACGCGCCGCCCAGCCCGGCCATCATCCCGCCGAAGAGCAAAGCCAAGTAGCGGGTGCGAAAGACATTCACGCCCATCGCGTCGGCGGAGCGCGGGTCTTCGCCCACGCCGCGCACACGCAGGCCCCACGTCGTTTTGAAAAGCACGACGGCAAACAGCGGCACGAGCAAAAAGGCAATATAGACGAGAATGTTCTGGTTGAAAAAGGTGTCGCCGATCACCGGGATGTCAGCCAGCAACGGAATGCGGATGGGTGTGAAGCCGCCGATGCGCGGCGGCACGTAACCGCCCTTGTAGATCACGTTGTTGAGATAAGTGACGAGGCCCTGCGCCGCGATGACGATCATGATGCCGACGATCGTTTGATCCGCGCCGAGCGTCACGTCGAAGACGGCGATCACGATCGCGATCATCAGCCCGGAGAGCATCCCGGCCAGCACGCCGACCCACAGGTTGCCCGACAGGTTGGCGGCGGTAAACCCGATGAACGAGCCGATCAACATGATGCCTTCGAGGCCGAGGTTGAGAATCCCCGACCGCTGTGTGAATACCTCGCCCAGGCTGGCGAATATCAGCGGAACCGCCAACCGGATGGTCGAGGCGAGGAAGCCGACGAAGACCGCGCCGGTCAAGAACTCGATCACTCGACCAACCTCCAACGCCGGGCCAACAGTTCGCCAGCCAGCACGAACAGAACGATCACAGCCTGCATGACGAAGACGATCGAGCCGGGCACCCGCACCGCCCGCGTCATCGCGTCAATGCCGACAATCAGTCCGCCAAAGAGAATCGCGGCAATCACCACGCCCAGCGGATGCAGTTTGCCGAGCAGGGCCACGATGATGCCGGTCGCGCCGTAGTTCGGCGAAAACCCATCAATCAGCCGATAGTGCAGTCCGGCGACTTCGCTCATCCCGGCCAGGCCCGCCAGTCCCCCGCTGATGATCAGCGAAAGGACGACGCTCCACGTGACGCTGATGCCGCCGAATTGCGCCGCCGTCGGGTTGGCGCCGACCGCGCGCAGTTGATAGCCCGGAACGGTGTGCCACAGGAAAACATAGGTGAGGCCGGCCGCGGCCAGCGCGATCACGATACCCAGATGGATGCGCGAGCCGATCAAGACGTTCGCGAACAGCCGGGGCAACTGGGCCGCCTCCGCGATCTTCCGTGTAAGCGGCACGCCGCCGCTGTTCGGATCGTTGAGCGGGCCGGTGATCATGTAGTTCACGAACAGGATGGCGATGAAGTTCATCATGATCGTGCCGATCACCTCGTCCACCCGCCAGCGCACTTTGAGCCAGCCGGCCAGCGCGCCCCACGCGCCGCCGGCGGCGAAGCCGGCGACGAGCAGTAGAGGTATGGCCGCGATGCCCGGCACGCCGCGCCCGCCGAACGCGATACCGAGCGCCGTGGCCGCCAGCGCGCCCATTTGCAACTGGCCTTCCGCCCCGATGTTCCACACACTGCATCGAAAGGCGACCGTCACGCCCAGGCCGGCGAGCAAGATCGGCGTCGCCTTGACCAGCGTTTCCAGAAAATTGTAAAAGTCCCCGAACGCCCCGGCGAACGCCGCTTTGTAGGCGACGACCGGATCGGCGCCCGAACCGGCGATCAGGCCCGCGCCCACGACCAACCCCGCGACGACGGCGGCGACCTGTATCGCTACGGCGAGCGCGCCCCGCCTGTAATCGCGCGCTCGTTCCGGAGGCTTGGCCTGGCCGGTCGCGATTATTTTGGATTTGATCCGGTCAATCGCCGTCGCCATCTCTAATGAATCGCTACAGGCTGCTTTGTGCCCGCCATCATCAAGCCCAGTTTGCCAATCTCGACATCTTTTGCGTCCAGCAGGCCGGTCATCGCCCCCTCGTAGACGACAAGAATGCGATCGCTCAGCGTCAGCACTTCTTCCAGGTCGGCTGAAATGAGCAGGATCGCGCGGCCACGCTCGCGCTGTTCGAGCAACCGCCGGCGCACGTACTCGGTCGCGCCCACATCCAGCCCGCGCGTCGGCTGGGCCGCGATCAGCGCGCGCGGATCGCGATGCACCTCGCGCGCCAGCACGAGTTTCTGCAAGTTGCCGCCGGAGAGTCGGGCGGCGCGTTCGCCGTGCCCGGCGGTCTTCACGTCGAATTCCCGGATCAGGCGCTCGGCATCCGCGACCATTGCCCGGCGGTCGAGCATGATGCCCCGCGCATAGGGCGGCGAGAAATGAGTATTCAAGATCGTGTTCTCACCGACGCTGAACGAGCCGATCAGTCCGACCGCGTTACGATCTTCCGGGATGTAACCCACGCCGAGCATCAGCCGCTCTTTGGGCGAGGCGTGTGTCACTTCTTTCCCGTCGAGATAGATGTGCCCGGCAGTCGCGCGGCGCGTGCCCATGATCACCTGCGCCAGTTCGCCTTGCCCGTTGCCGTCCACGCCGGCCACGCCGAGTATCTCGCCCGCCCGCAGCGAGAACGACAGCCCGCGCAGGGCGGGCCGGCCGTCGGCGCCGTGCGCCCACAGGTCTTTGATTGCGAGTATCTCCGGCCCCGGCGTAGTTGACGACTTTTCAAGGCGAAACAACACCTCCCGCCCGACCATCATTCGCGCGAGGTCGGCTTTGTCGGTCTCGGCTTTCCCGACGGTGGCGATGCGCCGGCCGTCGCGCAGCACCGTGATGCGATCGGCGACGGCGATCACTTCGTCAAGTTTGTGGGTGATGAAAATGACCGTGTGGCTCTGCCCGGCCAACTCGCGCAGAATCTTGAACAACTCCTCGGCCTCCTGCGGCGTCAGCACCGAGGTCGGTTCGTCGAGGACCAGAATGTCGGCCCCGCGATACAGGGCTTTGATGATCTCGACGCGCTGCTGCGCGCCGACCGACAAATCCTGGATGCGCGCCCGAGGATTCACGGCCAGCCCGTACCGGTTGGATAGTTCGGCCACGCGCTCGGCCACACCGTCCAGATCGAGCCACGGTTCGCGGGGCGACTTGAGGCCGAAAACCATGTTCTCGGCGACGGTAAACGGCTTGATGAGCATGAAGTGTTGATGTACCATGCCGATGCCGTGCTCGATAGCGTCGCGCGGCGAATGGATCTGCGCCGGGTTGCCGCGCAGGCGTACCTGGCCGGCATCGGCGCGATACAGCCCGCTGAGAATGCTCATCAGCGTCGTCTTGCCCGCGCCGTTCTCACCCAACAGCGCGTGAACCTCGCCCCACTGGGCAGAGAAGTCCAATCGATCGTTCGCCAGCACATCGCCGAAGCGCTTGGTGATGCCGATCATCTCGACGATGCCGGAGGCCGGACGGTAGGGTGACTCGGTCATGTCAGTCGCAACGCGCTCCCTCGTCAGGTGACGAGTGTCGAGTGACGGGTGACGCGGCACTTGACACTCGTCACTCGACACGACAGAGCGGGTTCGGCCTATCCCGGCGCCTTCATAACGATCGGCACCTTCAGCTTGCCGCTGACGATATCCTGACGCGCCGTCGCAACTTTGTCTTTCACGTCCTGCGGAACGACGCTGTCTAGTTGGTGGTAAGGGGCGAGGTCGGTCGAGCCGTCGGCCATGAAGAAGTCGTAGCTCTTGCCCTCGAATTTGCCCTGCCGAATGATGTCAATCAGTTTCAGCGTGGGCTGGGTGGTCAGCCAGATCGTGCTGCTGATGACCGTGTCGGGCGCACGCGAGTTCATGTCCACAAACGCGCCGACGACGTAGACTTTGCTCGCGCCTTTGGCGTTGTGATCTTTGGCGGCGTCAATCGCGCCGAAGCCCGGGCCGCTAAGCGAGATGGCGATGAAGTCCACGCCGTTGTCAATCTGCGCGTTGGCCGCCTCGTAGCCAATGGCCACGTCGTACCAGGTGCCGGTCCAGGTCTCCACGATGTCCGCATTCGCGTTGGCCGATTTCACGCCCTGCTTGAAGGCCTCGTGGAAACAGACCTGCGTCGGGGCGCTGTTGAAGCCGCCGATCAAGCCGACTTTGTTTGTCTTGGTCATCAGGCCTCCCAAGACACCGGCCAGGTAGCCGCCTTCGCACGGCCACACGCCCAGCCCGGCGACGTTGGTGTCAAACATCCAGCCGCCCGTAACGGCGAATTTCGTCTTCGGACACGTCTTGGCGACCTTGAGCGCGGGCTCCTGATAATCGAAGGTATGCGCGATGATCAGGTCGTAGCCTTGACGGCAGTAGTCGCCGGCCACGCGCTCGAAGTCCGGGATGGCTACGTTTTCAGAGTACGAGACCTTGACGCCGGGTGTCTTCTCGATCTCCTTCATGCTCTCGTACTGAAACTGATTCCACGAGCCGTCGGCCAGCGTGCTGGTCACGATCAACGCGACCTTGAACGGCTCGGCGGTCGGGGCGGCGGTGGGCGCGGGCGTCGCGGCAGGCGCGCACGCCGCCAGAAGCAGCCCCAGCGCCAGCGGGATGCGAACCAGCCAGCGGTTTAGTCGGGTGCTTGCGAACATTTTTCCTCTCCTCAGGTGCATCGTTCCGCAATGGGTCGAATCTTTCTTCGGACTCCACGCTCGAACTGCAATCCGACGAGCGGTTGGCGGGTGGTCGATCTATTCGATGTTCACCACCTCCCTTGCGCTGAGGCACGACGCCGTGCCCAATTACGAACTCAGCCCGGCCCTCCGCAACAACTCCGGGCCGGCTGCTTCGACTGCGCTCACGATCGCCGCCTCGTCGAGCGTCTTCACCCGGCGGCTCTCCATAATCACCTGCCCATCCACCATCACCGTATCCACGTCCGCCGCATTCGCCCCGTGAACGATGGCGGTCGGCAGGTCGTAGACCGGCACGAGATGCGGTTTGCGGAGATCGAGCAGAACCAGATCGGCCCTCTTGCCGGGTTCGAGCGAACCGATCTCTTTTTCGAGGCCGAGGGCGCGCGCGCCGCCGAGCGTCGCCATCTCCAAAACCTGTTGCGGCCTCAGCGCGTCGGGCCGCAAGGTGTGAACCCGATGCAAAAGCGAAGCCGTCTTCATCACGCTGAACATGTCATGATTGTGATTGCCCAGGCCATCGCTCGCCAGCGCGACGTTCACCCCGCGTGCCAGCATCTCCGGGACGCGCGCCACGCCCGAAGCCAGACTCATGTTGCTCGTCGGGCAGTGGACGACGTGCCCGCCGCGCTCGGCCAGCAAATCCAATTCACGCTCGTCCAGCCAAATGCCGTGAACCACGTGGAAGCGCCGATCCAGCACGCCGACCCGCGCGAGATGCTCGACTTCGCGGCAACCGTAGTCCTCAAGCGTCGCCTCGACCTCCGACCGCGCCTCGGCGACGTGAACGTGCACCGGGACGGCGTATTCGTCGGCCAATGCTTTGGCCGCACGCAGATCGTCCGGGCCGGCCAGAAAGAGCGTGAGCGGCGCAGGGCAGACCTGCACCCGGCCATCCGCCTCTCGCCGCCACTTCTCGATCAGGCCGCGCGTGATCTCGATCTCCTCGGCCAAACTAAATTGGAAAGCGTGCTCCGGCACGCGCCACGCGCGAGCGCGCGCTGTCGGCTGGCGGAAACCGCGTGCCACCAGCCCGCGCAGTCCGCTCTCGGCGAAAATCTGCGCGATAGCGTCAGTCGCCTCAAAGCCGGTATCGGCTGAATGGTTGTCAATCAGGCAAGTCGTGCCGGACTTGATCGCCTCCAGCACGCTTATCGCCGCGCCCAGCCGCGTCTCCTCCGGCGTGATCACCGGACTCACCGGGTAGACGACGTTTCGCAGAAAGCCGATGAGGTCCATCCCATCGGCCAGGCCGCGCAACAGGCTTTGGAAAGAGTGCGTGTGAGCGTTGACGAAGCCCGGCACAGCGACCATGCCGCGCCCGTCAATCGTTCGTTGTGACTGTGCTATCCGCCGGATGAGTTCGGCGCGGTCGCCCACGGCCTCGATCCGATCATCCCGAACGATTAAACAGCCGTCCGGAATGATACGGCGCTCGGAGTCGAGGGTGAGCAGAGTGACGTTGACGAGTGCCGTGTCCAACGGGCGGCGTGCTACTCGGAGCAAGTCCCTTCGTCTACTTTGTGTTCGATCTTGATAAGCAGTTCGCTGAGTTGTGTCAGTTCGTCAGGCGAGAGGCACGACATCATATCGGCCAGAAACGGGCGGTGATGAGCGCGGATTTCGAGGAGCAGATCCCGGCCCTTCGGTGTCAACTCGACGGTCGTGACCCGGCGGTCATTCGCATGAGCAACCCGATTCACCAGGCCATCACGCTCCATCCGGTCGATCAAAGATGTCAGTGTGCTGTTGGATCGAAAGATCAAGCCGCTCAGATCGGACAGCGACAGCTGTTCACCTTTGCTGAGATGGAGCAGGACGCCGTACTGCGCCGTGGTTATCCCCCATTCGCCCAATTCAGCTTCCACGTAGCGCGCAACGGCATCAGCCGTGCGGCGCAGCACCACGTAAGCGTCAATGCCCGGCTGAAGGTCGTCCCTCACCGGTTCGACCTGCCAGACACGTTCGGCAGTTCTTGGCGCATCAACCATCAATCCTCCTCGATTGCAATCGCCCGCATCGGCGCGCCGTCGGCCCCGACCAGTTTGAGCGGTAGGCAGACCAATAGCACCCGCGGTTTCTTGATCTCGGCCAGATTCACCAGCCATTCCAGCAGGACGACGCCGGCCTTCAAGAACTTGCGGTGATTGGGACTGCCCCGCCCGGCCGGCGTGAGGTTGCCGCAGTCGGAGCAAACGCGAAACGGATTCACGTCGGCTTGAAAATCGAGCGCGAGCGATTTGATTTTCTTCGCCAACAGCCAGTCACAGGCATCCTCCTCGAGTGAAATCATCTCACGCCACATCCGTTCAGTTCCCCACGGCGCGCGATTCGTCCAGCCCGTGCGGATGAGGGCGATGTCGCCCTCGCGCACTTCCGCGCCAGAGGCCTCCAGATCCGCGGCCCACACCGCCTCGCCCGGCTGTTTCCGCAACATGTCAATCACAACGGCCTCGCCCACAAACTGATCCAGAGGAATCTCGTCTGCGGCGAGGCCGTCGGCGTAGAAGTGACGCGGCGCGTCGAAGTGCGTGAAGGACTGGGTAGTCGTCTCGATCCGCTGCATCATCAATCCCTCTTTTTCGACGGTGGTGAACGTGCTGAGGATCGTCGGCGGTTCCCACTGGCCGTAGGCCCGGCGTGCGGGATACTTCGTCCAATCGTATTGCGTCTGGACGGGCAGGGTGAGGTCAATCAATCGCCGCGTCATACCACACATCCTCTGTCTACCATTTCAACGGCATCCCCATCTCGATCAACTCGCCCTTGACCCTGTCGTACATGGCTTGCCACTCGGGCTTAGGCGTGAGGGCGGCGACGTCGTAAGCCTCCTGGAACGTGACGCCGATCTCCGGCTCGCGCAGTTTGTTTTCGTATTTGGGGATGATCTGTTTGACGATCTCGTTGGCTTTTTCACGCGTCATGCCCGAGCAGGCATGCAGGACTTCGCCGCAGAACTTGCACTCCAGCGGTGAGAGGTGGTTCGTCCACTTGCCGCCGGAGGTGCGCGGCCCGATCACCACACTTGCGCCCGACACCGACAGCGCCATCATGATCGCCGCCGACTCCCACAACAGCATCTCGGTCATCGGCCCGCCCAGCTGGTTGGACACCGACTGAATGAGCAGATCGGTGTTGCGCGACAGGGCCTGAATGGTCGTGCTGAGCGCCCAGATGGAGTCGCGGTTGGTGTTGCAGTTGAAGCGGATGTCCATCATGGCACAGCCGCCGTAGTCGGCGAAATGGACGTAGTATTGCACCAGCCCCCAAGCCACGCCGGCAATCGCTGCGCCTTCGGGCGGGCCGGCGTAGCCGCCGATCATCGGCGACGCGCCCGACATGATGGTGGCGCCCATGTTGAGCGCGTGAGCCACTTTATGGAACGCGTCATAGGTCGTCTTCATCTCAGCCGGGCCCAGGATCATGCAAACGTTTTGATCGACCGGAAAGCCGTGCGGAATGCCGTAACCGCCCAGTTGGCCGAAGGCGGTGGGGCTGGTGATGGGCGCGGTGGCTGGCATGCCGGGCCGCCCGGCCCGCCATAACGCTTCCTGGTGATACTCATATTGGAGCCGGCCGCCGACCGTTTCGTAAGGCGTGCCGCCTTTCAACGGACTGCCGAAGACTGTATTCAGTGAGCCGCCCTGCAAGATATCCACGTCGTGCTGCATGGCGATGCCGGTGTTCAGTGGAACCCAGATGTCCTCGGTGACGACGATGCCCAG
>JACQED010000047.1 GCA_016200785.1 Chloroflexota bacterium | reverse complement strand
GTCGGGGTTGGCTGAGGGGATGAAAACGAGATTCAGCGGCGGGGGAATATCGGCGGCATGCAGGCGAAAGTATTCGGCGGCTGTCGCGACGAGATCGGTCGTCGCCCATTCCGAACCGCCGTGTATGCCGCCAATGATCACCACCGGGCGTGTTCCCCAGCCGACGGTGTAGGCCATAATCGGGTTGCCCTGAACCGAATAGCCGATAGTTTGGCCGAGGTGGGAGGAGGAGGGAGAGGCGAAGGCGCGTGTCGAAGTGAGGGTCGCCAGGAGGAGAGTCAACGCAAAGACGCCAAGGCGCGAAGGCGCAAAGAGAAAGATGCTATTGGTGTCTTTGCGTCCTTGCGTCCTTGCGTTAAGAAGAGTCCTGTGCCTCACAGCAACCCGGCCTCGCGCAACTCCTCCTCCCGCTCCGGGATGGTGAAGTTGCGGATCGTGAGCCAGTCCACCAGCCACGGGAGCGATTGATTAATATGCTTAGTGAAGAAGTTGACGCCCGGCATCAGGACTTCCGCGCTCCGATCACGCGCGGCAAGACTCAGGACGGCGCGGCCCACGTCGTCGGCGGTGAGCAGGAGGGATCTTGGGGTCGTGTACTTCGTCTTGCGCTGGATGCGGGCGTGCTGGTTGAACTCGGTGACCACCGCGGTTGGATAGATGACCGAGACTTTGATGCCCCACGGCGCGGCCTCGCGCCTCAGCGCCTGCGAGAAGCCGTCAATCGCGAATTTGCAGCTCGCGTAAATCGTGTAGGTCGGCGTCGCGACTTTGCCGGCCATCGAAGCCACGTTGATGATATGCCCCGACTTCTGCTTCATCATCATTGGCAGGACGAGCCGCGTCGTCAGCACGTAGCCGAGGACGTTGACTCGATACTGCGGCTCGATGTCCTCGATCGGATCGAGCCGATCGAGGAAATTCAGCCGCCCGAAGCCGGCGTTGTTGACCAGCACGTCAATCCGGCCAAAGCGTCCGAGCGTTCTTTCCACGAGCGACTGGATGTCGGCAAGTTTCGACAAGTCGGCGGCGATGACCAGGGCCTCGGCCCCTGTGCCTGCCTCCTCGATTCCTTTGGCGACGGCCTCCAGCCGTTCGACGCGGCGGGCGGCGATGACGACTTTAGCTCCGGCCTTGCCAAACAGCCGCGCCGCCGCTTCGCCGATGCCCGACGACGCGCCGGTGACGATGACGACTTTGCCCTGAACATTTGACATCGGAACCTCTCTTGCACAGCCGGACCTATTGAGAGTTCATCTAAAGATCTACCACAAAGACACGAAGGCACCAAGAACAACCTGGTGAAATTCGAGTCTTTGTGTCCTCGTGGTAAGCGCTTTTCGGGCACACTCAGTGACTCGTGAGATGCTGCTTGAAGAAATCGGCGATCTCGTTGTAGCACCTCACCCGGTTGTCGAACTTGAGCACGTCGTGGCCTTCGTCGTCGAACACCAGATACTCGACCGTCTTGCCATTGGCGCGCAGGCCCTCGACCACGTCGCGCGACTCCCTTTCCACCACGCGCGGGTCGTTCTTGCCCTGAATCACCAACAGGGGGCAGGCAATCCGATCGATGTGCGTCTTCGGCGAGCGCTCGATCAGATGGCCGCGGTCTTTGTCCGGATCGCCGATGGCGATACGAAAGTACGGTTTCCACGTTTCGGGGATGCGATCCATGAAGGTGAACAAATCGTATGGCCCGAACATGTCGCACGCCGCCGACCAGAGTTCGGGGTGGCGCGCGGCGAGGGTCAGCGTCATGTAGCCGCCGTACGACCGGCCGATGACTGCGGCGTGTGAAGCGTCGAGGCGCCTGTCCTTCTTGAGGAGTTTCATCGCGTGAACGTGATCGAGCCGATCGTCCCCGCCCCAATCGCGATCGACTTTCTTGGTGTAACTCAGGCCGTAGCCGGTGCTGCCGCGCACGTTGGGGACAAACACGGCGAAGCCGTTCAGCGTGAGGAATTGGATGAGCGGCATGGAAAACCAGGTGAAGTCGGGGCGCTCCTGACTCTGCGGCCCGCCGTGAACGTAGTAAACGAGCGGCCGCGGCCCTTTGAAGCCTGACGATTTGGCGGGCAAATACAAGCGGGCCGAGACGCGCCGTCTGTCGAAGGACACGAACGATGCGTCTTCGCCTGTGGAAAGATGGTCTTCGGGAATGTCGAGGATGCGCTCGCGCGTGTGGGCGACGACGATCTTCCGTTTCGCGCCCTCGACGGTGTAGATCTGAGCCGGCGAAGTAGCCGTCGCGAACGACAACGCGTAACTGTCGCTGGCCCGGTCATAGTGAACTGCGTGTTCCACCCCGTCAGTCAATTTGCCTCGCCCGACGACGACGGTGTTAAGTTTCATTCGCATTGCACTTTCGTCGAACGTGCCCTCGTACATCCACGAACAGCCATCAATATTGTACTTGACGAGGTAGCGCGCGCCGCGCAATTGCTCGAGGCCGGTCAACTCGCCTGCCCCTTTGTGGACTGTCCCCCGGATCGGCACGGGCTTGACGGCCTCCGGCTCTTTCAAATTAAGGTAGCCCAGCCCATAAGCATCGTCGAACAGCGCGGTGACGAACAGCAAGCCGCGATTGCGGGCAGTGAACCAGCAATCGCGAATCGCATTGAAGGGCACGGCCTGTCCTTCGGCCCGATCTTCAAGCGGCGTGCCATACAGCAGCTTGCGCTCCCCGTTGCCGCGTTTCCACAAATACAACACGTGATCGCCCGTGGTGTAGCCGTCAATCAGGATGGCTTGCGTATGATCGTCGTTGACGCCCTGCACGAAACTGCCCCACGGACTCTGCCCCATCTTCTCCAGTGCGCCGCTCTTGAGATCAGCCCGGATGGCTTCGACCATCTGCTCCTTGCGCGACTCCGCGGCCAAGTACGCCAGATTTCGCCTCGCGTCGCATTTCATGAGATGAACCCGGTAGTCGGCCAGCCGGTCGCCGAAGGCTGGCTCGGGAATACCGCCTTCAAGCGGAACGAACATTGGCTGGTAGTTTTCGTCACCATCTTTGTCAAGTGTAATCAGAATCTTGCCGAGGCGAGGCAGCCCGCAGAACGGCAGACCCTCAACCAGAACCGGATTTTGCAGAGCGATGTGCGGGGGCAGGAGAGGCTCCGGCACACTGCCGCCGTGATCCATTGCATACAGGCTCAGGCGTCCGCTGAGATTGCTTATGAAGAACAGCCGGTTGCCGACGCGCTGTGGACATAGAAAGAGGCGGGCGGAGAGGAGGGATTCGATGCGGGGCATGGAGGTTCCTTTCAGAAAGGCC
>JACQED010000589.1 GCA_016200785.1 Chloroflexota bacterium | reverse complement strand
GGCGAGGCTGCGCAGGCCGAAGCCATAATAGAGCAGTAGCACGACGGCCAGCGCGATGAGCGTCTGCCACAGGAACTTGAAGCGCGCCATCATCCCTTCGCCGCGCCCCCGCCCGCGCAGGCCGCGCCAGTCGTCAAACGCGCCCAACGCCGCAAACGCGATCAGCACGAACAGCGGCACGAGCGCCGAACGCCCGATCACCGTGCGGACGAGATTCACCAAGTTCATCACGGCGGTGATGATCACAATGGGCACAACGATCATCAAGCCGCCCATCGTCGGCGTGCCCAGCTTGGTCAGGTGGGTCTGCGGCCCGTCAATGCGTATCTGCTTACCGATCTTCAGCCGCTTCAAAATCTCGATGAACGGCCCGCCCCAGATCACGGTCAGCACGAATACGATGCCGCCCAGCGTGAGCGCGAACGTGCCTTCTTGACTCACGGCCCTGCCTCCAATGCGCTCACAATGCGATCCATGCGCAGTCCGCGCGAGCCTTTTATCAGCACGACGTCTCCATGGCGGACGAACCCGCGCAGAAACTCGGTGGCGGATGCGATGTCGGGCAGGACTGTGACGTCGCCCCGTTTCATCCCGGCGGCGAGCGCCTCGGCCGCGATCAGGCCGCCCAACTTCCCGACCGTGACCAGCGCGTCGGCGATTTCGCGCGCGTATCGCCCCACCTGCGCGTGGGCTTCGGCCTCGTGCTCGCCGAGTTCGAGCATATCGCCGAGCACGGCGATCTTTCGCCCGTCGAGTTCCGCGAGCAGGTTGAGCGCGGCGATGACCGACTCCGGCGAGGCGTTGTACGTGTCGTCGAGGAGGATCGATCCGCCGGGCCCGCTCACGGCGTACAGCCGCAACTGCACGCCGGACGACAGCCCTTCGACGATCTCCTGCCACGTCAAGCCCTCGATCAGGCCGACAGCGGCGGCACGCAGAGAAGTGTGAACCGAGTGCCGCCCGAGGTGCGGTACGCGCAGATGCAGAGTCTCGCGGCCATAATGGAGTTGGAAGCGGATGCCTTCCAACCCCAGCCCGACGATGTTGTTGGCCCACAGGTCGGCCGCGGGGTCGAGGCCGTAGGTGAACACACGGGCGCGGGTGCGCGCCGCCATGCCCATCACCAGCGGGTCGTCGTGGTTGAGCACGGCCACGCCCTCGGGCGCGGGGGGCAGGGCCTCGACCAGTTCGGCCTTGCCGCGCGCCACCGCTTCCAGGCTGCCGGCGCGCTCGACGTGAACCGGCAGGACGTTCGTCACCACGCCGATGTGCGGGCGGGCGATCTCACACAGCAAAGCGATCTCGCCCGGCACGTAGAAACCCATCTCCAGCACTGCGCGCTCGTGCGCTTCGGTCAGCCGCAGGACGGTCATCGGCAGGCCGATCTCGTTGTTCAAGTTGCCTTCATTTTTTAAGGTGCGATACTTCGTCTGCAGAACGGCGGCGACGAGTTCTTTGGTCGTCGTTTTGCCCACGCTGCCGGTGATCCCGACGACGCGGGGGGCGAGCCGCGCGCGCCAGTGGGCCGCCGCCTTCTGCAGTGCGGCGAGCGAGTTCTCCACCCGCAGGCAGACGGGGATTCGCATGTCCCGCGCCGTCGTGGGGGTGATTGGCTCGCGCAGGTCTATCGTGTAAATGTCCCCGGCGGCCTCGCGCTCGATCAGCGCCGCCGCCGCCCCTTTCCGAAACGCATCGGAAAGATAATTGTGACCGTCGCTCCTTTCGCCCGGCAGAGCTACGAACAGCGCGCCGGGGATCGACAAGCGGGAGTCGATAACGACGTCGGTGATGACCTGCTCTCCGCCGGCCATTTGATAACCGGTGAGAGCCTCGACGATGTGGGCTAGTGTAAGCATGGCATGCCGAACTTTGGATTCTACCAGACTCGTCTTTCACACTGCGGCCATTGGTTCGGCATGTCGCTCCAGACTCTGTCTCTCCTCCCTTGTGCCTACGGCGCTGGCGTCGGCGTCGGAAGCAATGCGTGCCTCACGTTATCGGGCGGCAGTTGCATCAAGACGACAAGCCGTTGGGCTAGCTGGCTGAATACCGGGGCGGCAACGACCGATCCCCACGGCGCAGTCGTCGGACGATCGAGTTTGACGAGGACGATGAAGCGCGGGTCGTCCACCGGGCCCCATCCCACAAATGAGGCGATGGTCTGCTTCGAGTCATATCCGCCGGGGATCGGAATCTGGGCCGTGCCCGTCTTGCCGGCGATGAGATAGCCCGGCACGAGCGCGCCACTGGCTTCGCGCTCCAGCGAAACAGTCAGCATTTCGGTGAGCGTGCGCGCGGTCTGCGCCGAAATCGGGCGGCCCAGCACGGTCGGCTCGGTCCTGTGAACCACACCGCTGTCGTTCACCGACAACAACACGTGCGGCTGCATCATCTCGCCGCCGTTCGCCACCGCCGAGATCGCGGAAAGAATTTGCAGGGGCGTGACGGCCACGCCCTGCCCGAACGAGTTGGTGCCGAGGTCCGACTCGTACCAGTCAGGATCGCCGGGGCGTTTGAGGCGGCCGGCGGCTTCACTGGCGAGATCTACATTCGTCACCTGACCGACCCCGAAGGCGGTCAGGTAGTTGTAAAAGATCGTCGGCCCCATCATCCGGGCGATCGTCGCTGCGCCCACGTTGAGTGAGTGCTGGAGCAGGCCGGTCATATCCTGCACGCCCCACGCGCCCCCGTTCCAGTTGTGGATGACCGCGCCGCCCACTTCGACCACTCCGCTGTCCACGTAAGTCGTCTGCGGCGTGACCGTCCCGCTTTCGAGCGCGGCGGCCATCGTCAGCACTTTGAAAATCGATCCCGGCTCGAACTGCGCGCTCAGCGCGGGATTGACGCGGTTGGCCTCCGGCTCGTTGACGAAGTTGTTCGGGTCGTACGTCGGCCAGGAGGCCATACCGAGAATCTCGCCCGTCTTCGGATCCATGACGACGATCGTGCCGGTAGTCGCTCCGCTGGATTGAAGCCCGCTCTGTAGAGTCTCCTCGACAAGATTCTGAATATCGCGATCGATCGTCAACTCGAGATCGGCGCCCTTATCGGGATCGGGGTTGAGCGCGGCGTCGAAGGGCACGGAACGTTCGACGCCGACGACCGGATGACCGGCCAGCACGTCGTTATAGAATTCTTCTACGCCGTAGTAGCCCCGGCCATCGTAGCCCACGAAACCGAGAATTTGCGAGCCTAGCCTTCCGCCGGGATACTCCCGATGCGGAATGGGTTCGAGCGCGATGCCGTTGAGGTCGGCGCGGTCGGGGCCGTTCTGCAAGGCTATCAGTTCGCCGCCGATGGTGGCGGGCACGGGCCGCTGGATGAGGATGTACGAATCCTTCCCGGTGAGCAGGGCCGCCAGTTCCTTGCGCGAGCGATTGAGCTTTTCGGCGAGCACTTCAGCCGCCGCCTCAGGATTCGTGACGAAGACCGGCGAAGCGTTGACCTCGTACAGCGTGTCGTTGGTCGCCAGCAGTTCGCCCCGCCGATCGTAGATGCGGCCGCGCGGCGGCTCGAACTCCTTGCGGCGCTCGGTGATCTGCCTGAACTCGTCGTTGAAGTACGGCACGTTTGGGCTGAACTGGATGCTGAACAGCCGGAAGACGATCAGGCCGACGCCGACCGTCAGCATGGCGACAATCCAGGGGAGTCGAAAGCGAACGTTGTCAGTCATCAGTCATCACGGATCGGTCGTCAGTCAGCGCAATGCAACAGCCAAAAGTCACTCATCGGGCCGGGCCGGTCACCGATTCGAGTCGGCCAGCCAGCCACGAGGTGAGAGTCTCGTCGTAGTTCGGCACCGGAGCAGCCGTCGCAGCCGGAGTCGGCGGGGGCTGGGGATAGCCGGCGACGACGATATACTCCACCTGATCGTTCTTCGCCGGCACGAAGCCCAGTTCGCGCGCCCGCGCTTCCATGCGGGAAACCGAGCGCGCCGAGGCGACGTCGGCTTGCAGTTGATCGATTTCCAACAAGAGATCGGCCTTCTCGACCTCGAGTTGTTGAACGTCGCGCCCGGCGGTCGCCGCGCGCGTGGCCGTCGCCAGATACAATCCGCCGACTGCCGCCAACACCACGAAGAACACTGCCGCCGCGGCGATCGCCTGAGTCTGCGCACGCCACGGCGCCTGCTTGAAGGCGCGCGTCAGCTGGGTGTAGGGATTCATGCTTCGCTATGATGCAAGGTTCGGGCCAGCGAACCTGATGACAGTTTTTCAGCAATGCGAAGCTTGGCGCTCCGGCTTCGCGGGTTTCGATCCACTTCTTCATCTGAAGGGACAATCGGTTTGCGCGTCACCTCGCGCACCAACGCTCGATGCTCGGCGGGCGGCGCGGGCCGCGATGGATCGTAGGCCGGGCCGCGGGCGAGCAGACGAAAGTAGTCTTTGACGATGCGATCTTCAAGCGAGTGAAACGTGATGACCGCCAGCCGGCCGCCCGGAGCGAGAAGATCAACCGCAATTGGCAGAACCGCGCTGATCGCGTCGAGTTCGTCGTTGACCGCGATGCGCAGGGCTTGAAAGGTTCGCGTCGCCGGGTGTACCCTGCCCCTCCTGCCGCCCACCGCCCCGGCGATGATTCCGGCGAGTTCACCCGTCGTGTTGATTGGCCTCGCGGCGGCGATGGCGCGCGCGATCTTTCTGCCGTGTCGCTCCTCGCCAAATCGGAATATGATGTCCGCCAGTTCGTCGGGCGGCAAATCGTTGACGAGATCGCCGGCGGTCGTCGGCGCGGACAGATCAAAGCGCATGTCGAGCGGCCCATCGGCGTTGAAAGTGAAGCCGCGCGCGGCGTCGGCCAATTGCAGAGACGAGAGGCCGAGATCAAGCAGGACGCCGTTGACTGCGCCCCAGCCTCGTTCGCGCGCCGCGCGCGCCATTTCCACGTAGGACGCATGGACGAACGAGACGCGATCGCCGTATTCGCGCAACGTCTCGCGGGCGGCGTCCAGCGCCGCCGGATCGCGATCTAGGCCGAGCAGTTCGCCGTCGGGCGCCGACAACGCCAAAATCGCCGCGGCATGTCCGCCCGCGCCGATCGTTCCATCAATGTATTTTCCGCCGGGCCGGACTGCGAGGCCGGCGATTGTTTCTTGTAAAAGAACCGGGATGTGCGTCATCCGGTCGAAAGATCGAGCGAGGCGAATCGCTCGGCGGTCTTCGCCGGATCGTTGAGATCTTTCTGTTTTTCGGCCCACGCGGCGCCAGACCACACGGCGATATAGCGGCCAATGCCGACAATGCGGACTTCGCCATTCAGCCCGGCGTGCTCGCGGAGGAACTGCGGCACCATGATTCGCCCCTGCCCGTCGGGGACATCTTCCAGAGCCTGTCCGTAGAAC
This sequence comes from Chloroflexota bacterium, assembly GCA_016200785.1. Taxonomy (GTDB): domain Bacteria; phylum Chloroflexota; class Anaerolineae; order Anaerolineales; family JACQED01; genus JACQED01. The sequence continues at coordinate 895 of JACQED010000589.1, read as the reverse complement.
CAGAGCCAGAGGTCGAGGCTCTTCGGGTCGGTGAGGCTAAACTTGTCCGCCTTTGCGGCGACTGCTTCGAAGTCCGCTTTCGCATAGATGAGCAGATGATTGATGTGCCCGAAGCCTCTCGAAATGTAGCAGCCTTCGGCGAGCGCGGCGCGAAACCTGGCTGGAATCGTCAGCCGCCCCTTGTCGTCTATCGAATGAGCGTGCTCGCCGGTGAACATACGTTCTACAATCCCCATATAGGCGGAAAGCCGGAGCACTAGGCTCCGGCTCTCCTGGGCGTTTTACCCACTTTCCCCCACTGGCCCCCATAATATACAACAGGAAACCATTTTACCGCAAGCGGGAAATGATTCTTTTAAGGTTAGATGTCTGTGGGTCAGGAATCAAATAACCGGGCGCAGTCTGCCGCCCGGCTTGACGATCCCACTCCACCCTCAGGCTATTCGACTCCCCAACTCCGCCTTCTCGTCGGGCAACAGCAAAACCACGCGCCCGTCCGACTCGATTGCGCCGAGGACGAGAACCTCTGACAGGAACGAGCCAATCTGCTTGGGTGGGAAATTGGTCACAGCTATGACCTGCCGCCCGCTCAGGGCCTGCTTGGCATAATGCGTTACCTGCGCCGACGAGCGCTTGACGCCGTGCGACCCGAAGTCAACGGTGAGTTTGTATGCCGGTTTGCGCGCCTCGGGGAAGTCTTCGACCGCCGTGATCACGCCCACGCGCATTTCCACTTTTTCAAAGTCGGCCCAGGTGAGGGTTGCGCTAGACATTTTTGTTAGCGCGCCAAACCGATGGGGTAGCGATTTGACGTAAAATGGCTCATGCGAGTATCTTCGAGGTTCTGACGCCGCCATGATGGCGATCCTCGGGAGGCCCGCATGAGCCAGTTGAG
>JACQED010000601.1 GCA_016200785.1 Chloroflexota bacterium | reverse complement strand
CGGCCCAACTCCATCAGCAGCTGCTCCGTTCCGGCAAAGACCCCATAAGCCGCGAGGTTGCGCGCGGCGGCAGATTCGTCTACGACCAATCCTTCAATCAATTTGCGAGCAGTCATTAGCAATTCGTCGGCGGCGAGGAAGGCTTCGGGGAGAATGATGCGCCGGTTGGCCGAATCGTCGAGCGTGCGCTCGAGCAAACTGTGCGCCGCATTGTCCCATGCGGCGCGCGGGAGGGCAGCGAGATAGCGCGCGAGGCTGTCGATCTTCTCGGCGTCGATCGGGTTGCGCTTGAAGGGCATCGCCGACGAGCCAACCTGCTTCGCGCCGAACGGCTCGGCCCATTCGCCGATGGGCGGCGACTGCAAAAAGCGCAAGTCGAACGCGAACTTGTACAGCGTTCCCGCGGGGCCGGCCAGTGCGTTCAGCGCGAGCCAATCCTGCTTGCGCGGATAGGTCTGCGTCGTCACGCGGTAAACGTCGAGGCCGAGGATCGTCATCGCTCTGGCTTCCAATTCCGCTGCGCTCATCCCGGCCCCCGCCAGCAACGCTGTGAACGAGGCCGATGTTCCCACCGCGCCTTTGAATCCCTTGCCCCTGATCTTGCGCCGCACGCGCGTTACCTCTTCAAAATCCGTCAGTAAGTCCTGCCCATACTGGGCCAGCCGGTAGCCGACCGTCGTCGGCTCGGCGGGTTGAAGATGCGTAAACGCGATCGTCGGCGTATCGGCGTATTTTTCAATCTGCGTGGCGAAAGATCGGAGCAGAGATTGGAGTTTGGAGTTTAAGAGGTCGAGACTGTCGCGCAGTCTCAGCGCGTCGGCATTGTCCTCGATATCCATCGAAGTCGCGCCGAGGTGCAGAACACCGCCGCCGACCGGGCATTGCTCGGCAAACGCGCGCAGTTCGGCCATGAGATCGTGCTTGATCTCGACTTCGATTTCCAGCGCGCGCTCGATATTCACATCGTCGGCGTGCGCGCGAAGATCGGCAAGTTGGTCGGTCGAGACCAGGCCGGCATCGCATTCGGCCTCGGCCAACGCCAGCCACACCCTGCGCCACAGCCGCCGCTTGTGCGCTTCGCTCCACACGCGCCGCATCGCCTCACTGCCGTAGCGGTGGGTAAACGGGGAAAGAAACGTTTCGTAAGAAAAGGATTCGGCCATTGTCTCAACGCAAGGCACAAAGACGCCACGCACCTCCCTGTCTTCGCGCCTTTGCGCCCTAGCGTCTTTGCGTTAAGAGTCCTTGACGGCAAACATCTCATCCCTCTCCGGCCCAACCGACACGTATTGTATCCGCACGCCGCTTACTTCCTCCAGCCGCTTCAGATATTTCCGCGCGGCCTGTGGCAATTGATCCCATGAGCGCGCGCCGGTCGTCGGCGTCATCCAGCCGGGCCAAGTTTCGTAGATCGGCTCGATCGTGTCCAAGACCGGCGTATCTGGGACGTGATCGATGGTGCGGCCATCCGGCAGGCGATAAGCCGTGCAGATTTTGATTTCGGGAAAGGTGTCCAGCACGTCGAGTTTTGTCAGCGCGAGTCCGGTCATGCCGTTGATCCACGCGCCGTAGCGGACGACAACCGCATCGTACCAGCCTGTCCGGCGCGGTCGCCCCGTCGTCGCGCCGTACTCGTGCCCGATCTCGCGCAGTTTCGCGCCAGTCTCGTCGTGAAGTTCCGCCGGGAACGGCCCCGCGCCGACGGCGGTGGCGTAGGCCTTCGCCACGCCGATCACATTTGTCACCAGGCGGGGCGGAATGCCCGCGCCCACGGCGGCGTAAGCCGCGATCGGGTGCGACGAGGTGACGAAGGGATACGTGCCCCAATCAATGTCGCGCATCACGCCGAGTTGGCCTTCGAGCAGAATGTTCTTTCCGCCCTCCACCGCGCCGCGCGTCAGCGGCACAGGGTCAACGATGCGCGCGCCAAGTGTCTCGCCCCATTCGGCGCATTGTGAGATCAGAGATTCGAGATTGAGCGTTGGTTCGCCGAAGAATTCAAGCGAGCGATTCACGCGAGGCAGGATGAGCGAGAGGCGTTCGCGCAACCAGTCGGAGCGCAGAAGATCGCCAAGGCGTACGCCACTGCGGGCGGCCTTGTCCGAATAGGCCGGGCCGATGCCGCGCCCGGTGGTGCCGATCTTCGCGTCGCCGCGCGATTTCTCCTCCAATCCGTCGAGCGTCCGGTGATAGGGCATTACCACCTGTGCCCGATCCGACAGCCACAAGTTGTCGAGGCTCACGCCCGCCTTTTGGAGTTCGTCCATCTCGACGAGCAGTGTCGCCGGGTTGACGACCGTGCCCGTGCCGACGAGGCAGGCGGTCTGCGGATTGAAAATGCCGGCGGGGATCAGATGCAGGCGGAACGTGCCACGATCGTTCACGACGGTGTGCCCGGCGTTGTCGCCGCCCTGATAGCGGACGACGAGATCGGCCTCGCGCGCGAGATAATCTACGACGCGCCCCTTGCCCTCATCCCCGAATTGCGCGCCGACGACGGCGGTAATGGTCATATCCTTGACTCCCTTGCTTCTCCATGCTACACTTCCCAACTGAAAACGTTTTTCAATTAGCCCGATGGCCTCGCAATCCGCTTCCAGCCCTGACTCTAACCCCGACTCGCTCTCAACGCAACTCGCCGCACGCGGCTACAAACTCACCCGCCCGCGCCGGGCCGTCCTGCGCGTCGTGGCCGAAACGCGCGAGAGTCTCAGCCCGTCCGAGATTCACGCCCGCGCCAAGAAGTTTTACCCCCAGACCGGCCTGGTCACGGTGTATCGCACGCTCGAAGTCCTGGCCGAGTGCGGCGCGGTGCGGAAGGTGCATCAGGCCGACGGCTGTCACTCGTATGCCCCGGCCAGCGAGGGCCACGCGCATCACATCATTTGCGAGAACTGTCATTCGGTCGTCGAATTCGAAGACTGCGATCTGGCCGAGATGGTCAAAACCGTTCAGCGCCACACCGGCTACAAGATCGAGGGACATTGGCTCGAGCTGTTTGGGGTTTGCCCGAATTGCCGAAGATGATGCGCTGGCTCACCCCTCTCGTGGTTCTTAGCCTGCTACTGACTGCGTGCTCCGCATCGCCGCCCGCCACGCCCGATGGTCGCTTGAAAGTCGTCGCCACTTTCAGCGTCATCGGCGACTTCGCCCGCGTCGTCGGCGGCGATCAGATTGAACTCACGACGCTCGTCGGGGCGGGGCGCGACACCCACACGTTCGATCCCAATCCAACCGATGGTGTGGCGCTGGCAAGAGCCTCGCTGATTCTTGAGAACGGCCTCGGCTTCGAGACGTGGCTCGACGATCTTTACGCCTCGTCCGGCAGTCGGGGCAGTCGCATCGTGGTCACAAAAGGGATAGAACCGCGCATGGCGACGGCCGGCGGTGGAGCGCAGGCGGCAGACCCGCACGTCTGGCACGCCGTCGCGAATGCCATCCAGATGATCGGGAACATCCGCGACGCGCTGGGCAAAGCCGACCCGGCTCACGCGCAAACGTATCAAGCCAATGCCGAGGCCTACGTCGCCCAATTGCAAGAACTCGACGCGTGGGTGTTTGCCGAGGTCAACGCTCTTCCTGAAGGCCGCCGCAAACTGGTGACGACGCACGACACGTTCGGCTACTTCGCCCAACGGTACGGATTCAAAATCGTCGGCACGGTTCTGCCGGCGTCCACCGAGGGCGCGTCGCCGTCGGCGCAGCAGGTTGCCGCGCTCGTCGAGGCTGTGAAGGCGCAGGGCGTGCCGGCCGTGTTTGCCGAAAACGTGTCGTCGAACGCGATCCTTCAGCAGGTCGCGAACGAGGCCGGCGTCAAGATCGTCGGCTCGCTCTACACCGACGCGCTCGGCCCGCCCGGCTCAGACGGAGAAACTTACTTGAAGATGATGCGCAGGAACGTGACGACTATCGTAGCCGCCCTCCGATGACGACACTGACGCTTTCGTCTCCCATTTCCGAATCTTACGCCGCGCTTGCCTCGCACCCGGCGCTGGCGCTCAACGACATCGCCGCCGAGTACGACAACGGCCGGCGCGTGCTGGAGGGAGTGACTTTCTCAATCGCGGGCGGCGAACGGGCCGCGGTCGTCGGGCCGAACGGGGCGGGCAAGTCCACGCTATTCAAAGTAATCGTCGGCCTTATGCCGCACTTGAGTGGCGACGTGCTGGTGCACGGCCATTCACATCACGCGGGCGACTGCCCCTCCATCGGCTACGTGCCTCAGCGCGAGTCGGTGGACTGGGATTTTCCGGCGACGGTGATGGACGTGGTGCTCATGGGCCGCGTGAAGGAGATCGGCTGGCTGAGGCGGCCCGGTCGCGACGATCGCGACGCCGCGCGTGAGGCGCTAGATCAAGTGGGCCTGAGCCGTCTCGTCT
>JACQED010000600.1 GCA_016200785.1 Chloroflexota bacterium | reverse complement strand
TCGGGCGACCAGGCCGGGCTGCGGTCGTCGAATGAGTTGGAGGTGAGTGGAGTGGCGGTACCTCCGGCAACGGGAATAATGAATATTTCCGTAGTCAAATCGAACACGGACGGCAACCCCCAGAAGGTGATCCATTTACTATCCGGTGACCAGTCGGGTGAGTATCGGTTCACCTCATCAGTCGTCAAGCGGCTCTTGTTGCTTCCGTCTACGTTCATCGTAGATATGTTGAAGGCAGATGTAGGATCATCCCACCCGGTGAAGACGATCCGATCGCCTGCGGATGACCACGCGGGCCCCTCTGCGGGTTGAGAATTATCGGTCACCCTCACCACGCCGGCGCCGTCTGCCTGCGCGCGATAGATGTCGGATATGTTGTTTTGCCGGGTCGCATTCCACGCAATCTGCAGGCCGTCCGGCGACAGGGCCGGCTGTTGATCGGCGCCAGGCTCGTTGGTGATTTGAGTCAGGCCTGAGCCGTCGGGCCGGATTGAGTACAAATCAAAATCGCCGCCTCGATCCGACGAGAAGACGATCTTTCCGGTGGAGCACGGCGGGGCCTGAGTCGGCGACGGGCGGGCGGTGGGCACGGGCGTGGCGGCGCCGGGCGCAAATGGACTAGGTGTCACCGTCGCGCTGGACGACATCGTCGGAGTCGCGGCGGAGGCGCGTGGGGTCGCACTTGAAGTCTTCCCGACGGTCGGCGCGAGAGTGTCGTAGGCCGGCGAGGCCGTGGCTTGCGGCGTGACGCCTGTTGCCGAGGGAGGCGGCGGGGATGATCCCGGCTGCGAGGCCGTCATCGTCGGTGATGGTGTTTCAGTTGGCGGCTGGGTCGCAATGGCGGCTGTTTGGCGAACGGGCAATGGGGCGGCTGTCCGGGTCGCGAGAATCGCCGCTGGCTGTGTCTCAGTTGGCCGCGGCGACTCCAGCCGCCGAGCGAGAAGCGCCAGTCCCCCTAGAGCAATTGCCCAGACGACCGCCACCGAAAACGACAACGGGATCAACCATTTCCATATTGTGGAGGATGGGCGCATCGCACAGATTTATAGCACGATTCGAATTGACTTTCAAATTCCACATTCCGCTCAGGTGAGTATGCTATAATCCCGTTCACTCTCTTGGAGACGGCGATCCTTTATGCTTGGCTTTGAACTTTCCACACTTCTCGCCCGCGCGATTACGCTGTTGGCCGGCTTCACCGTTCACGAGTTCGCGCACGCCTGGGTCGCCTATCAACTGGGCGACACGTCGCAAGCGTCGCAGGGCCGCCTCACGCTCGACCCTCGCGCGCACATTATTCCCTGGATGTACCTCTTTGCCGTGATCACCGGGTTCGGCATGGCCAAGCCGGTGACCTGGTATCCCGGCCTTCTGCGGATGGATGTGAGAAAGGGCGGCATGCTGATCGCCGTTGCAGGACCGATCTCCAATGTGCTGATGGCCTTGCTCGCCGGCATTCCCGTCCGCCTGGGCCTGCTGGGACTTTCGTCGGTTTCCTCGAATCAATTCTTCCCATCGCCTTCGTACTTGTTGTACATCTTCATCCTTATCAATCTCGTGATGGCTGTGTTCAACATGATCCCCGTTCCGCCGCTCGATGGTTATCGTGTGTTGTTGGGCCTCCTGCCGGACAGCCTGGCCTTAGAGTATCAGCGCCTCGAGCAGTGGGGCATGTTCATTCTAATGGGGCTGATCCTTCTGGGCAGCTTCGGCCCCTTCGATGTCCTGGGGCTGATGATCGGGCCGCCGATCCGTTTGCTCTTCCACTTGGCCGCCGGGTGATGCGGGCGCTGTATCGCCTCTGGCAATTCGGACAATATCTCGGCGCGCAGTTGACCCCGGCGGATCGGCAGGCGGCGAGGGAACGCCTCGGCCCGCAACTGGCCGCGCTCTTCGAGCGAATGACCCCGGGCGAACAAGCACATAGTTTTCGTGTGATGGAGGCGCTGATCTTGCGTGGCGAGTCCGATCCCGATCTGCTGATCGCCGCGCTGTTGCACGATGTGGGGAAGGTTCGCGCGCCGGTGAGCGTGCTGGAACGCGTGGCGGTCGTGCTGCTCCGCAAAGCCGCGCCGCGATTGGCGGAAGGCTGGAGTGAGGCCCTACGCGAAACGCACGGTTGGTGTCGTGCGTTCGTCGCCGCACATCGGCACGCGGAGTGGGGCGCAGAAATGGCCGAATGCGCCGGGGCTTCGCCGCGGGCTATCGCGCTCATCCGCCGCCATCAAATGCCCGTGCCCGCGCCGCCGCTCTCTGAGGATGACAGACTGCTGACCGTCTTACAGCAGGCAGACCATGTGAACTAGCCGGTGGCCGATGGCGTATCGCGGGCTGTTCCTCTTGGATGCATCGGTTTGGCGATAAGCCGTCTGTCATCAGCCATTTGCCATCAGCCCAAATGCCAACCCAAATCACCCTCATCGGCCTCGGGCGACGCGGCGGTTCGCTCGGCCTCGCTCTCAAAAGCAAATCGCGCGAATTGACCATCACGGGACACGACCGAGAGCCGGGTATTGCCAGGGTGGCGCAAGCGCGCGGCGCGGTTGACCGCATCGAGTGGAATTTGCCGCGCGCCTGCGAGAAGGCCGACCTCGTCGTGTTGGCGGTGCCGATCCCCGCGGTGCGCGAGACGTTCTCAGCCGCCGCCGAATCGTTCCGCTCCGATTGCGTCGTGACCAGCCTCGCGCCCCTGCTCGCGCCGCCCGTCGCGTGGGCCGCCGAGCATCTGCCTCCTACCGTTCACTTCGTCGCCGGCAACCTCGCCGCCAACCCCGATGCCCTGCCCGATGCCAAAACCGGCCTCGATGGAGCGCGCGCCGATCTCTTCGAGAAAGGGCTGTGGGCGCTCGCGCCCGCTCGGAACTGCGCGCCGGCCGCCGTCAAACTCGTCGTTGACCTCGCCGCGCTTCTCGGCGCTGTGCCGTTCTTTGTGGCCCCGGACGAGCACGATGGCTTGAGCGCGGGTGTGGACGCTCTGCCGGCCCTCACCGCCGTCGCGCTGGTGCGCGCGGTGACGCAGATGCCCGGTTGGCGCGAGCGGCGGAAGATGACCGACCGCGACTTCGCCGCAGTGACCGCGCCCGCCGACGCCGACCCCGCCGGCCGCCGCGCGACGCTGGATTTGAATCGCGACAACGTCTTGCGCCACCTCGACGCCCTGCTGGCGGAGTTGAACGCCTTGCGGGCTCAGATCGATTCGGGCGGCGGGGGCGAACTGGAACAACTGTTGGCCGAGGCCGGCAGCGCGCGCGCGCAGTGGCTGAACGATCGGATGAGGGGTGACTGGCGCGCGCTCGAAGTCCCCGCTACCGAGATGCCGAAGCCCGGCGACTTTCTCGGCAACTTGATCGGGTTCAGGCGGCGCAGTCAGACGAATGAAAAGAAAAAGGGGAGTTAAAGACAACCGGTCGTATTACTGCTACATTGTCGAGTGCGCCGACGGCACGTTTTATACCGGCTGGTCGGTGGACGTCGAGACGCGGGTGAAGGCGCACAATGCCGGCCGGGGCGCGCGGTATACACGAGCGCGGAGGCCGGTGAAGTTGGTCTACAGCGAACGCCAACCGTCGCACGCCGCCGCTCTGCGCCGCGAGGCCGCGATCAAGCAGTGGCCGCGTGCCCGGAAACGTCAGCTGGTGTCCGCGCATCGAGGCGAATAACGCCACCTCGCTACCGGGTGGAGAACCCCATGTCTACCAAAACGCAATGGATTGACGACGAACTCCACAGCCTGAAAGAGCAAGGTCTGTACAACACCGTCCGCACGCTCGACTCGCCGCAGGGCGCGTGGCTTGTCGTGGATGGGCGGAAGGCGCTCAACTTCTGCTCGAACAATTATCTCGGGCTGGCGAATCATCCGCGCCTCGCGCAGGCCGCGAATGACGCTATTGCCAAATACGGCATCGGCCCGGCGGCGGTGCGGACGATTGCCGGAACGATGAGCCTGCACGTCGAACTCGAACGTCGGCTGGCGGCGTTCAAAGGCGTCCCCTCCGCGATCTCGTTCCAATCCGGCTTCACCGCCAACCTCGCCACCATCCCCGCGCTCGTCGGCAAAGACGACGTGATCTTCTCCGACGAACTCAACCACGCCAGCATCATTGACGGCTCCCGCCTTGCCGGCGCCAAGATCGTCCGCTATGCCCACTGCGATGCGAACAACTTGCGCGAGGTGATCGCGAACGAAAGGAAGATCGGTTTTCGTCGCGCGCTGATCATCACCGACGGCGTGTTCAGCATGGACGGCGACGTGGCGCCGCTGCCGGAGATTTACGCCGTGGCCCGCGAGAACGATTATCTGCTCATGGTGGACGACGCGCACGGCGAGGGCGTGCTGGGCCGGGGCGGACGCGGCATCGTGGATCACTTCGACCTGCACGGCCAGGTGGATGTGGAAATCGGCACGCTCTCCAAAGCCTTCGGCGTCGTCGGCGGATGCGTGGCCGGGAACGAGAAAATCGTGGAGTGGCTGAGACAGCGCGGCCGGCCGTTTCTCTTCTCCAGCGCGATGACCGTGCCCGATGTGGCCGCGTGCCTGGCCGCGCTCGATCTGCTCGAAGCCTCGACCGAACTGGTGGATAGACTCTGGGAGAACGCGCGCTACTTCAAAGCCGAAATGAAGCGGCTAGGCTTCGATACCGGCTTGAGCACGACGCCCATTACGCCGATCATCCTCGGCGAAGCGCCGCTGGCCCAGCAGTTCAGCCGCCGGTTGTTCGACGAAGGCGTGTTCGCGATGGCGATCGGCTTCCCGACCGTGCCGAAGGGCAAAGCCCGTATTCGGGTGATGATCTCTGCGGCACACGCCCGCGACGATCTCGATCGGGGGCTGGAGGCTTTTGCGAAGGTGGGGAAAGAATTGTCTGTCATTCGGTAGAGATATGACCTCGCTGTCCGACCGGCAGATCACGCTGATGCTCAAGATCGACCAACTCGGCGACGAGGTGGCCGACGAACTTGAACTGGCGCTGGCAATCGTCGGGGCCATCGCCGAGGCGTTGCTGGCCGATCTGTGCTTGATGTGCCTGCCCGACGAAGACAGCGGCCAGCTTGAATTGCGCGCGCTGGTGGATAAGGGCAACGTCCTCGGCGCAAGAGACGAAGCCCACTGGCGCTTGATGATCGTCCGCGCCGCCAGCACCCCGGCCAAAGCCATCCTCGACACGACGCTAGACCTCGGCCAGGGCCGCGCTCTGCATTACCTCGGCGCTCCGCTTCACGCCGGCTCCCGGCCTCTGGGCGCATTGTTGCTCGCGCGCGCCGGCCAGCGCTTCACGCCCGACGATCAGGCGCTGCTCTCCGTGGCGGTCTCGCAAACCGACACCGCCATGGTTCACGCCGCGACCGTCGTCGAACTACGCCGTCGCACACTCGAACTCGAAGCAGTTCTCAAAGTCGATCAAATCCGCGACGCGGGCCTAGAATTCCAGCAGATGCTCGACGCGACCCTCGGCGAACTGTCGCGCGTCGTCCCCTCTGGCGCTGGCTTCATCATGTTGTTCGACAAGACAGGCCGGGAACTCGAACTGAGAGCGATGACCCATCGCGACTTTTTCGCCCGGCCCGACTGCCTGCGGATCGTGCGTGACGCCGCCGACGAGGCTTTGCGCCGGGCCGAGCCGATCGCAAAACGCTACCCCGACGGCCCGGTGCGCTCGCTCATCGGTATCCCGCTCATACTCAATGAAAGAGTGATCGGTGTGCTGGGCGTCCTGAATCGCGCCGGACGCGACGGCTTCTCCCGCGCCGATCGCGAACTTCTGCGCGGCATTGCCAGCCAGATCGACACGGCCATTTTCGAGTCGCTCGAAACACAGCGCCTGCGAGCCGCGTTCAGCCGCAATGTAGGCCCGCAGGTGATGAGGCGCCTGCTCGACGTTGCGGACCGCGATCTGCTCAAGGGCGACCGCGCTGAGATCACCACACTCTTCTCCGATATTCGCGGCTTCACCGGCGTTTCCGAAAAATTGGACGTCGAAGTGCTGGAGCAAATGCTGAACGAGCATCTGGGTGCGATGACGGAACTGGTGTTGGCGCACGACGGGACGCTCGACAAGTATGTGGGTGATTGTGTGATGGCATTCTTCAACGCGCCGGAACGCCAGCCGGATCACGCCCGGCGCGCGGTTCGCCTCGCGCTGGAGATGCAGCGAGCGCACGGCGAGGTGATGAAGGGCTGGGCGGCGCGCGGATTGCCGGCCGTGGCCATCGGCATCGGCATCAGCACCGGCCCGGCCATCGTCGGAAACTTCGGATCGAATCAGCGATCGGAGTACACCGCCATCGGCGCCGATGTCAATCTGGCCTCGCGCCTGTGCGGCGCGGCAGAGGGGAATCAGACGTTGATCAGCGAAAGCACTTACACCGCGCTGAAAGATGCGATCGTGGCGGAGCCGTTGCCGCCGATGCATTTGAAGGGAATTGCCGAGCCGGTGAAATCTTGGGCGGTGCTATCTCTGAAATAGAGGAGCCGGCGAGAGACAACAACGCGAAGTTGTTGATGGCGGGCTTCATTGCCGGGCTATGTGGAAGAGAGTAGAATCCGACCATGTTGATTGACAAGGAACTGTACCGCAAAGCCTACGAATCCTACCGGCGGTGGAATGAGGCCGAGTTGCTTGACCGCGTGCGGAATGCGGGCAAACTCACACCGGAAAAGGCGTGGCGGCAGTATGTTGAATTGTGGCAGTTTGCCACGCGAACTGCGACGCCGCCGAGCGAACGGCAACGCTGGCGGAATATGGCAGACCTGCAGGAGTATTATTCTCGTGTTCGCAAACTGGAGGAATGGAGAGCCGCGCGTGGATACAAGGCTTGAGGACTCTCTCCGAAGCGTCACAGCCTTCCTCGAAGAGCATGGGTATCGCTACGCCATCGTCGGCGGCATTGCCGTGTCACAGTGGGGATTCGTTCGCATCACTCGCGATGTAGATTTCAAGGTGCTTGTCCCGGACATCAACTACTCCGCCGTGCGTGCCGTCATTCGAGCCGCTTTTCCCGAACGAGCCCGTGCCGACTTGGACGATCCCCTGGTCACATCCGTCTATGTCAAGGGTGTCATTGTGGATTTTCTCCTGGCCTTGCCAGGCTATGAGCAACAGATCGTCGGACGAGCAGTCCAACGCGATTTGGGCGGCTTCTCGGCGTGGATATGCTCGGCAGAGGACTTGATCGTACAGAAGGTTGCGGCTGGACGCGGGAGAGATTGGCAAGATGTGGAAGGGCTATTGATTGAGCAACTCGGCAAACTGGATGAAGCATACGTCGAATATTGGGTGACCCAATTCGCCGAAGCGTTGGAGAAGCCGGAGATACTCACCGATTACGGGCGTTTGCTGG
>JACQED010000599.1 GCA_016200785.1 Chloroflexota bacterium | reverse complement strand
CTATCGCACGGGCAACAACATCGGCATCCCCGCCCCGGCCTGGATAGACAACTGCCAGTTTCTCGAAGGAGAATTGAAAGAAGAGACCGGCCTGGACATCCGACTGCCGGTGGACATCGCGGGAGCCGAGGTACTGCTCGTCCCGCCTTCCGCCGACAACTTCGTCAACACCGACACCATGCTGGGCTATGCCAAAGTCTTTCACGCGGCCGGCATCAGTTGGACAACGAGCACCTACGCCGACGAGGCCGCCAACTTTGGCTTGTTCCTGGATTACCGGAACATGAAAACGCTCAATCAGCGCATCATCGAGGCGGCCCGGCGCTTGAAGGTGAAACTGATCGTCTTCGGCGAATGCGGCCACGCCTGGCGGGTGGCGATGTTCATGAAGACCTTGAACGGTCCGCTCGACTTTCTGCGCACGCCCTACCCGATCCACATCTGCGAATTCACCCTCGACCTATTGCGGCGCGGCGCGTTTCGATTGAACCGGGAAGCCAATCTGGCGCGCACGGTGGCGTATCACGATCCGTGCAATATCGCCCGCGCCGGCGGCCCCATCGAAGAACCTCGCGCGCTGCTGCGAGCGGCCGTGCTCGACGTGCGCGAAATGCCGGAGAACACCATCCGCCAGCAGACGGTCTGTTGCGGCGGCGGCGGGGGCCTGTTGACCGAGGAGTTGATGGACTTGCGCGTCGCCGGTTCCAGGATGCGGGCCGAGGCCTTCCGCACGACGAAGGCCAACACCCTGGCCACGATTTGCGCCATCTGCAAAGCGCAATTGCGCAAGGCGCTGCCGAAGCACGGTATTGAGGCGGAAGTCGTCGGAGTGCATGATCTGGTGGGCCGGGCTTTGATCTCTTCTACGGCCGGCGAAAAAGTGCCCGCACGCTGGTAGGAACGAATATGTCGCTTCTCAATCTTGCAATCCTATTGGCCGTCGCCGCCGCCCTGGCCGCTATTCCGCGCCGGACGCGCAAGGCGGCGATCTTGGCCTCCAGCTTGGCGATCCTCGCCAGCCTCACCGCCGTCGTCTACGCCGGCGCGCGCGTCGAGAAACCGGCCCTCGGGGGCGCCGGCCCTTTGGCGCTCCTCGCGCCGGTCGGCATCGCCACGCCCAAATATCACGCGCCCCCGGAGACCTGGCGGGCTCAGCACTTCGCCTACGTGCGGACTTCTAAGTACGGGGAAGCCGAGTGCCTGACGTGCCATGCCGACCCGGACGTCTTCTGCAACCAATGCCATAACTACGCGGGGGTGAGACTCATCGCCACGCCGACGCCATTCAACACACCCGTGCCTACGAGAATTAGAGAGGCGGTGGGCACGTCAACTGCCGAGGGAGGCACAGCGACGCCTGGCACGTCAACCGTCGAGACGGCCAGCACGCCAACCGCCGAAGGAGGCGGGGAAACGGCCAACGGGCCGTCCTTCTCCCGCGACGTTCAGCCCGTTCTAAATCAGAGATGTGCTCCCTGTCATGGGGAACAAGGCGGCCTCAGCGTCGCTTCCCGGGCCGACCTGCTCAGAGGTGGTTTGAGCGGGCCGGCGATTCTGCCGGGAGACGCCGAAGGGAGTCTGCTCGTTCAGTCCGTGCGCGGAACCTTGAAAGAGGGTGAGCGAATGCCGCTCCTGAGCGCGCCACTGACGGAGGCCGAGATAGAGTTGATTGTGCGCTGGATTCAGGCCGGCGCGCAGGACAATTGATTGCGGATTGGGGATTGCGGATTGCGGATTGAATACTCCGAAATCCGAAATCTGAAATCCGAAATGGAGGGAGGGCGGATGGATAAGGATGAGATGAAGCGCAGGACGAAGCAGTTTGCGCTCCGTGTCATCCGACTGGTGGAATCGCTGCCCAACGGGCGAACGGCTGAGGTGATTGGACGTCAATTGCTGCGCTCGGGCACTTCGGTGGGAGCGAACTATCGTGCGGCGTGCCGTGCCAAGTCCACCGCTGACTTCGTTGCGAAGATGGGAACCGTGGAAGAAGAGGCGGACGAATCGT
>JACQED010000598.1 GCA_016200785.1 Chloroflexota bacterium | reverse complement strand
CACCCACGACGGCAAGCCGACCACAGGCGGCATGCTCCTCTTCGGCAAGAACCTGCAAATGTTCGTGCCGCAGTCGGGCCTCGTGTTCGTCAAGTTCATCGGCACCGAGCCGAGAGGCGAGGACGGCCTGGCCGGGTACGGGCGTCGTGAGGAGATCAACGGGCCGCTGGCGCGCGTCGTCGAGGGCGCGTGGCAGGTCGTCTTCGAGGAGATGGCCGTCGGCGCGGTCGTCAAAGGCCTTGAACGCGAGGAGGTCACCGAATATCCGCGCTTCGCCGTCCGCGAGTGCCTGGTTAATGCGGTGTGCCATCGCGATTATCGCCTCAAAGGCCGCCGGATCGAGATTCGCATGTTCTCCGATCGGATGGAAGTCATCAGCCCCGGCGGACTGCCCGGCTTCATCACGGTGGACAACATCGTCGAGGAGCACTTCTCGCGCAACCCGCGCCTCGTGGCCGGATTGTTTCAGTGGGGCTACATCGAAGAGTTGGGGCTGGGCATTGACCGGATGATCGAGGAGATGGTGCAGGCCGGCCACCCGCCGCCCACTTTCAAAGCCACGCCCTACTCGTTCACCGTCACGCTCCACAACGCGCGCGATCGCAAGGCCGCGCCGAAATGGGAGAAGAGCATGAACGAGCGGCAGGCACGGGCCATCACGTTTATCCGCGAGCACGGCTCGATCACCAACAGCGACTATCGCCGCCTGTGCCCCGACGTCAGCCCGGAGACTCTGCGGCTCGATCTGGCAGATTTGGTGGATCGGGGGATACTGTTGAGGATTGGGGCGAAGAAGGGGACATACTACATCTTGAAGTAGGTCGCCCGTTATCCCAAATTCCGGCTTGGGATAAAATTTGGGATAAATTCCCGCATGATTATTGCGATTCTGGCCGCCATCGGCTACGTTGCCCTCGTCATTACTACGCTCCGCCGTGACCGGCTTTCCGCCACCGAGCGCTGGATGGCCGGCTACGCCGCCCTCTCGCTGGCTTTTGCCGGGGTATCCGTTGCCGGCTATTTGGGCCTGACGGCGAATCTGAACGCCGCGATTTCGCCGGCGCGCATGTTGGTCGTCTTCGATTTGCTCAGCGCCGGGCTGATCGGCGCGGCTACGTTCGATTACCTCGATCAACAGGGCGGCTGGATTTGGGCGACGGCCTTCGCCGCCTTGACGATCGGGATCACTGCGTTGGACCTGTACGATCCCGGCCTGGGCCTCGGGCAGACTTCGTGGCGCGGGGCGGTCGTGCAACCCCAGCCGTCGCTCGCGGCCGTGACTGCTGCGGGCGTCTGGTTGCTTGGCGGCTTGATCCTCATCGGCTTCACAATTTCCGCACTCAGCCAGGCTCGTCTGCCTCTGCACGCAAACCGCATTCTCTTCTGGCTGATAGTTTTCCCGCTCATCATGATCGGAGAGGCGGCCGTGGCCTGGGGCGATCCGCTGGCCGCGACAGTGGGGCAAGGCCTGCGGCTGGCCGGCGCGGCCGGCGCGGTGTACGCCTCGACGAACGACCGCATTGTGGACGTTCGCAGTCTCGCCAGAAGCGGCGTGGGTAACACGGTGCGCGTCATCGTCACGGCGGGATTCATGCTTCTCGGCATCGGGCTGGCGCAATTTTTCTACAATATCCTGGACGGGATCGAGCGGGTGATTGTCATCGGCGTCCTGGCGCTGATGTTGGCGTTCGCCTACCAACTCCTGAGAGGCGGCACCGAGCAATTGATCAATCAGACGGTATTGCTGGCAGACTACGACCTCGGGCGAGTGGCGCGCGACTACAGCCAGCGTGTGGCGAATCTGCTCGAAGTGGAGCCCCTGGCCAAAGCCGCGGCCAGCGCCCTGCGGCAATCGGTGAACGCGCGCCGCGCCGCCCTGCTGTTGCTGACACCGCAGCCCGACGGGCTTGAGGTGCAGGCCTTGCGGGGCATCGGCGATGTGCCAAGCGAGCCGGTGAAGTTCTCGCCGCAAAACCCGGTCGTGGCCGTCCTCGCCGACTCCCGCCACCCCCTCTTTCAATTCGACATTGACAAGAATCCGCTGCTTCGGACGGCGCCTGAGGCCGAACGGGCCTGGCTGCGCTCGCTGGAAATGGACGTGTTCGTCCCGGTGATGGACGGCAAGCACCTGTCAGGAATATTGGCCGTCGGCCCGCGCGCTTCGGGCGATCCGTATCGGCAGGGTGAGCTGGACGTGGTCACGACGCTGGCCGAGCAGACCGCCGTGGCGCTCCAGAACGCGCGGCTGTTCGCCGATCTGCGAACGCTCAACGAGCAGATGTTCACGCTCAACGAAAGCCTGCAAACTTCGAACGACAAACTCGAGGCGATGGACGCGGCCAAGACCGACTTCATCACTATCGCCTCCCACGAATTGCGCACGCCGTTGACTCAGCTGCGCGGCTACGCCGACCTGCTCGGCACGATCAGCAAGTCGGGCGTGGTCAAGGCGGAGACGGCCGCGCAGGTGACCGATAATTTGCTGAAGGCCTGCGATCGACTGGATCAAGTGATCGGCCAGATGCTCGACGTGTCGCGCATTGACGTGGAGGCGATGCAGTTGCGCTTCGTCGAGACGACGATGGACGCCATCCTGCGGCAGGCGGTCGATCCGTACGCCCAGGCCATGCGCGAGAGGCGGCAGACGCTCACCGCGCAAGGCATCCGCACCCTGCCCGCGATCCTCGGCGACTACCAGCGCCTGTCTCAGGCCTTCGGCTGTGTGATCGGCAACGCCATCAAGTTCACGCCGGACGGCGGGCGGATCGAAATCAGCGGGCGCTACTTGTTCAGCAGCGACGAAAGCCCCGACGCGATCGAAATCATCGTGGCCGACACGGGCGTCGGGATCGATCCGAAGTATCACGAATTGATTTTCGAGAAATTCTTTCGGGTGGGCAGCACGGCATTGCATTCAAGCGGCGCGACCAAGTTCATGGGCGCGGGGCCCGGTCTCGGCTTGCCGCTGGCGCGCGGCGTGTTCGAGGGTCACGGCGGAAGAATCTGGGTGGAGAGTCCCGGCTTCAGCATGGAGAAACTTCCCGGCAGTCAGTTCCACGTTCTTCTGCCTCTCAGGCCGCCGCCGCTCAAAGGCCCGGGAGTCATCGCAATGGATCGCCGGACGTTCAAGGAGAGAGAAGGCTGACAGAGTTTCCGCCCTCCCACTTGCCCTGCGCTTCCTTGCCCTTCATCCCCGCCACCCTGTCCGCAAACTCCTTCAACTTATCAACATCGCCGGTCGAAACCAAGATCAACCGGCCTGTCTCCCGTTGTAAATCGAGGCGGTGTGCAGACACTCGTTCCACTTGCCTCGCCACTGCCGGCGACGGGTCGATGATCTCCACCACCGGGCCGACGATCTCCCTCATGGCGGGGATCACGAACGGGTAATGCGTGCAGCCGAGGACGAGCGTGTCGATCCCTTGCGCTATGAGGGGCGCGAGGGATTCGCGCAAGATGGCTTTCGTTTTCGGCCTGTCGAGTTCGCCGGCCTCGATCTGCTCCACGAGTCCGGGGCAGATTTGAGTGATCACCTTCACGCCTGTGGCGAAACGATCGACGGCCGAGGCAAAGAGTTCGCCCTGAAAGGTCGCGGGCGTGGCGATCACGCCGACGACGCGCGCGCGACTGCGTTCAACCGCCGGTTTGACGGCCGGCTCCATCCCGACGAAGGGAACATCGGGAAAAGTTGCGCGGAGATGTTTCAACGCGGCGGCGGAAGCCGTGTTGCAAGCGACGACAATCGTCGCCGCGCCGCGCGCCAGCAGGAAGCGCGTGATGGCTTCGGAGAATAGTCGAATCTCTTCGATGGGGCGGGCGCCGTAGGGGACGTGGAACTGGTCGGCGAAGTAGAGGAGATCGGCGCGCGGCAGTTGAGCGCGAATCTCACGCAGAACCGAGAGACCGCCCACGCCTGAGTCGAAGACTGCGATCATCGGACTCTCTGCCACAAATTACACGAATTTCACGAAAGCCTATTTGGAACCGTGAAGATGCGAAGGCCGCGAGGACGATTTGAAGAATCTTTGCGCTCGCCTGCCCCGTCGCTTTTTGCGGGGTTGCGTCCTCGCGGTGATTCTCACAGGGCCGAAAGGTCAGCGTGCGGCTCTTACGAACGCCTCGAACAGCCGCCTCATCTCCGGCATCTCCGTCAGCCATTCGGGATGCCACTGGACGCCGAGGGCAAAGCGGTGGCCCGGCAGTTCGAGGGCTTCGATCACACCGTCGGGGGCATGGGCGGCCGGCGTGAGCGATGGGGCGACGTCGCGGGCGGCTTGATGATGCAGGCTGTTCACTTGAACGATCGGCGTGCCCAGCGTGCGGGCAAGCCGAGTCTCTTCGGCAATGCGAATCGCGTGGGAGAGTCGGTTGCGCGGATAGCCCGGATAGAAATCGTGCTTGGTGTGGCCGGGGTGCTCGATAGCGATGTCGCGATACAGCGTCCCGCCCAGTGCCACGTTGAAAGTTTGCGCGCCCCGGCAGATGCCGAGCAATGGCTTCTCTGCGTCAACCGCCCAACGCGCCAGCGTCAATTCGACGCGATCGCGATCGGCGTCTACCTCGCGCAAGTCGTCAATCCGATCCAGGCCGTATTCAGACGGCTCGACGTCGCCGCCGCCGGACAGAAGCAGCCCGTCGATCCGATCGTGCAGATCGCGCAGCTCGTCTTCGGCAAGGCCGAGCGGGACGAGGACGGGCAAGCCCCCGGCCCGGCGAATGGCCTCGACGTCGGCCGCCATCAGGCCGAAGACATCCTGCGAGCCTCCGTCAGAATTGCGGCGATGGGTGGTGATGCCGATCAGAGGGCGGGGCATGAAACGCAATCCAAAGTCCCAAATTCCAAATCCCAATTGCCAAATTACAAAAAGGCGCAGGGGGCAAGCCCTACGCCTTAAGTGGTCGGATGGCAAAGGAACACGGCTACGCCGCCTCGCGCCGCTCTTTGAGCCGGGCGCTCTTGCCACGGCGTTCGCGCATGTAATAGAGTTGCGCGCGGCGCACACGAGCGCGGCGGACGACTTCGACTTTCTCGATACGCGGCGAGCGGAGCAGGAAAGTGCGCTCGACGCCGATGCCGTGCGAGGCGGTGCGGCGCACGGTGAAGTTCGCGTCGTTGCCGCCTTTCCGCAATCGGATGATCGTCCCGCGAAATTCCTGAATGCGCTCTTTGTCGCCTTCGCGGATGCGAACGTGGACGCTGACCGAATCGCCCGGGGCGAGTTCGGGGATGTTGGGATTCTTTTGGGCTTCGACAGCCTTGACAAAGTCGGGCATGACTCATTCCTATCTGGCGCGGAAGATGGCAAGCCGCCCACAACGCGCGGGGCGGCCACGGACGAGATTATACCATGAGGGAGGGAGGGCGTCAAAGACGGCCATCATCGCCGGCATCCATAAGGAAAACTCGTGTGACGGTGCGGCCCAATGGGATCAGTGAGGCAGACAGCGGGGTGGACTTTTGTGCCGGAGAGGTCATCAAGAGGAAAAGGCACAAGTCGTTTATTCGCTCCCAATTCGCTGACCGAATTCGTTACCCCCTCACCCTCTCCCCCCTCGGATCATACAACACATCCTCCGCGACCTCCGCCCTAAACCTCTCCTCGAAAACCTCGACTTCAAGTTGAGTCCCGCGTGACGCCAGTTTTATCGGCAGGTAAACCAGGCCAATGGTCTTCCCGACAGTGTAGCCGTATCCGCCACTCCGCAAGCGGCCCACGATGCGGTCGCTGGAATAAACCGCTTCGCCACCGTAGAGGACAACTTCCCTCCCTCTCCCTTTGGGAGAGGGGCCGGGAGTGAGGATGATCGTACATAATTTCCTCTGCACCCCCTCCGCCTTGATTTTCATCAGCGCCTCCCGCCCGATGAAATCTCCCTTCCCCAGTTTCACACAGAAGCCCAGCCCCGCTTCGTAAGGATTCTCGGCGGGCGTGATGTCGGCGCTCCAGTAACGGTAACCTTTTTCCAGCCGCAGTGAGTCGAGGCACTTGTACCCGGCCGGCCGGATGCCGAAGGGCTTGCCAGCCGCCATCAGCGCGTCCCATACCGTCACCGCGTCGTCTTGGTGGATATAAAACTCCCAACCGAGTTCACCAACGTAGGTGACTCTCTGTGCCCAGGCTTCGACGCCCGCAATGACGACTGTGGCGGCGGTCATGTACGGGAGCGCGGCGTTGGAAACATCGTCCCGCGTCGCGGCCTGCAACACGTCGCGCGCCCTCGGCCCCCACATGCCGATCACCGCCCACTGGTCCGTGATCTCCTCCACCGTGACCGAGCCGTCGCCGGGAAGGTGCATCTGAATCCAGCCGAGGTCGTTCGCCACAAAGTTGCTTCCACTTGTCACGGTGAAGTGGTGGGCGTTGACGCGGCAGACGGTCAGGTCGGCCTCGATGCCGCCGTGCGGACTGAGGAATTGGGTGTAGATTACGCTTCCCGACGGTTTATCCACGTCGTTGTCGGCCAGTCGTTGAAGCAGTGCCAATGCGCCGGGGCCGCGGACGTCAATCTTGCCGAATGAGGTCATGTCGAACAGGGCGACGCGCTCGCGCGCGGCGCGGTGCTCCTCGCCGACCTGCTCGAAAAACGCCGGGCGGCCCCAGCCCCATCTGCGCTGATCTGCGCCAGCGCGCCGGCCCGGCGCCCCCGGCTCAAAATAATTGACTCGCTCCCAGCCGTTCTTCTCGCCGAAGACCGCGCCGAGTTCCATCAATCGCGTGTCAAGCGGGCTGAGTCGTTTGGCCCGCCCCCACTCGTTCTCGTCGTGCGGGAAGCGCAGGACGTAGTAATACTTGTACGACTCGCGCGCGCGCGCGGCAGCGTAGGCCCGGTCTTCGTAGATCGGCCCGAAGCGCCGCACGTTCATCTCGGTGACATCGTACGGCGGCTCGCCGTTGACGATCCACTGCGAGATGATGTCGCCGATCGCGGCCCCCGCGCCGAAGCCGGTGTGCGAGAGTCCAGCGGCGGCCCAGAATCCGCGCCGGCCGGGCACGGGGCCGAGCAGTGGCCGGCTATCAGGCGTGATCGCCTCCGGCCCGTTGACGAGATGCATCAGCTCGGCTTTCGCCAGCATCGGGATGCGCCGGATCGCGCCTTCCATAATCGGATCGAACAACGGCCAATCGGACGGCAGAAGTTTCTGCGTGAAGTCCCACGGCACGCCGCGCTCCGCAGCCGACCACGCCACCGGCTCGACTTCGAACCCGCCGATGAGAAAGCCGCCGACTTCCGGGCGCATGTAGAAAAGATTCTCGGGGTCACGCAGGCAGGGCGTGTCGCGCGGCAGTTCTTCGCCGGGGACGGGCTTCGTGGTGACGTGCTGGTGAACGAGCGGCGTCATCGGCAGGTCCACGCCGACCATCGCCCCGATCTGTCGCCCCCACATCCCGGCGGCATTGATCACGATCTCGGTTTTCAGTGAACCATGATCCGTGTTCACTCCCGTCACTTCGCCGCGCGGTGTGAGTTCGACGCCCGTCACTCGAACGCCGGCATGGATGGCTACGCCGCGCTCCTTCGCGCGCCGGGCAATCTCCATCGTCGCGCCGCTCGGGTCGAGGTAGCCGTCGCCGGGGAGATAAATCGCGCCGTACAAATTCTCGCCCGACATGTGCGGAAAGAGGCGCAGGGCTTCGGCGGGCGAGATGATCTCCACATCGAGTCCGATCGCTCTGGCCTGCCCCACCTGCCGTTGCAGAAACTTGAATTGATCCGCGCTCGACGCGACGCGCAGACTGCCGACTTCGTGCCAGTGCTGCGCTTCGCTCTCGGCCTGCAACTGCCGGTAGAATTCGATGCTGTATTTCCGCAGGCGCATCAGCGTCGGTGAAGTGTGGAAATGTGTCACCAACCCGGCGGCGTGCCACGTCGAGCCGCTGGTCAGTTCGCCCTTGTCGAGCAAGACGACATCCGTCCAACCCAGTTGGGCGAGATGATAGGCGATACTGCATCCGGCGATCCCGCCGCCGATGATGATAACTCTGGCTTGGTCTTGCAAAATGCCTCCGTAGGTGGGACGCTGACACTTGCACCGGCGCCGCAAGTGCAAGTGAGAACGCCGATGAGCGCGGATCGAGAATCCGATCAGCGTAAATCAGCGTCTATCTGCGTCCCAAT
>JACQED010000046.1 GCA_016200785.1 Chloroflexota bacterium | reverse complement strand
CCGTCTCCGGGCCGAGGGCGGCCTGCAAATCCTGAATATCCGTGACGACGTGCGAGCCGAGGCCCACGATCACATCGCCCTGCATCAGTCCGCCCTTCGCCGCCGGGCCGTCTTTCTCCACGCCGATCAGCATCAGGCCGGTGGGCTGATTCAATTTCGTCGCCATGTCTTCGGCCAGCGCGACAGGCTGTGTGCCGACGCCGAGAAAACCGCGTTTCACGCGCCCGTCTTTGCGGAGAGCGTCGGCGATCGAGCGGGCCGTGGCGACGGGGACGGCGAGGCTCGCGCCGCGCGCGAGGGCGCTGCTGTTGACGCCGACGACGCGCCCGCTCGCGTCGGCCAGCGGCCCGCCGGAGAAGCCGGGATACATCGTCACGTCGCTTTGAATGTATGCGTCGAGGTGACGCCGGCGGCCATGCACCGGGCCGCCTACGGCGACCACGTTACCGAGCGAGGCCTGCACGTCGTCGGGCCGGCCCACCGCGAAGACGAGATGCCCCACCTTCACTTCGGCAAACTCGGGCGCGGCGAGTCCCGCCGCGTCAATCTTGAGTAGTGCCAGATCGCTTCCGGGATCGCGCCCGATCACCGTGGCGCTATGAGTCTTTCCGTCGGGCAGGGTGACGGTGATATTGTCGTCGCGCTGGATGACGTGGTCGGCGGTGAGGATTTCACCGCCCGCGCTCCACACGATCCCACTGGCCGGGACGTGACGCCGGGCGTCAATCGTCACGGTGGTCTGTGCCGCCTTTTCCACTGCGGCGGCGAGGCCGTCTGAGAATTTTTGCGCTTCGCTGGTCATGGTCATCTCCTCCATCGTTGTTTCTGCAAGTCATCGCGCCCGCAAGGCGCTCTACGTTATTCTTGGCTGAAGAGTAACACATGCCGACCGCCCCGCCCTCCTCCATCCGGCCCGGTGCCGACTAGAAGAATGGGGAGTGGATATAAAGTACAAATTCCCAACTTCAAACTTCAAATCTCAAAGTCGTCGGGCTCCGGCCAGACTTTGAAGTCTGAGATTGGGAGTTTGGAGTTGTGGCTACACCGCTATCACCCCTCGCCTCATCGCCACCGCCACTGCCTCGGCCCTCGACGCCGCGCCCAATTTGCTCATCGCCGAGCCGAGATGAAACTTCACCGTGTGCTCGCTGATGCCGAGCCGCAGGGCAATGGCTTTGTTCGTCAGCCCGCCGGCCACGTGGCCGAGCACTTGAACTTCGCGCGGGGTCAGCGACTCGGCGGGCGCGTCGCCGCGCAGTTGATCGAGGAGGGTCGCAGTTGCGGAGGGATGAAGGATCGCCTGCCCCGCGATCACTTTTCGCGCCGCTTCGAGCAATTCCGCGCCGGTTGCCGTTTTGGGAAGACAGCCGCGCGCGCCGCCTTGCAGGGCCGCGATCACCCGCGCGTCGGCGTTCGACTCCGACAGGGCGAGGATCGGCAGGGCCGGCGACTCGGCGCGCAACCGCCACAGGCCGCTCATCTCCTCGTCGGCTTCCAGCGCGAGGTCGAAGAGAGCAATCTCCGGCTGAGTCGCACGCGCCAGCGCGAGGCAGTCCTCCGCTGATCCCGTTTCGGCTACGATGGTCACCTCTCCCGGCGAAGCGCCTTCCAATAAAGCACGCAACCCGGCGCGCATGGCCGGGTAGGGAGAGGCGATCAAGATTCGCATGGCGCCATTGTACGCCCGAAGTATTGGCGTCGCATTAGCGCGAATTACCTCACGGAGAATGTTACCGAAAGGGGCTTTGACAATTGGGCACGAAACTTGTATTCTAAAATGGCTCTGCCAGATTTGGCGGGAATCTCACGCCACGCCCGCAGCGGGCAGGCAAAGACGCAAAGAAGAAAAAGCCTTTCCTGGCGGCTTGGCGGCTTTGCGTGACGCCCGCAGCGGGCCGTTTCCCGTCCAATCCCGAAGAGCCTCTATAATTCAGGGTGACACGGTGAACGAGTGACAATGCGCCGCGATCTCACCGTGTCACGCTGTCGCCCGGCCACCTCGTCATCGGAGAAGTCATGTTCCTCTTTTCAATGTCTCTGACCGTCATCTCGAACGCGCTCTACCACGTGCTGCAAAAGTCGATACCGGGCGCAGCCCATCCGCTCCTGTCGCTGATCGCCACCTATGCGATGGCGGTCGTGGCCTGCCTCGCCTTGCTTCCCTTTTTTCCATTCAAGGCTGGCCTCGTTCAATCTCTGCGCGAATTGAACTGGGTCAGTTACGGTCTCGGGTTTGCCATCATCGGATTGGAACTCGGCTTCCTGCTCGCCTACCGCGCCGGCTGGAACGTCAGCCTCGGCGCGATTGTCTCGAACGTCGCCGTCACGATCCTGTTGGTTCCGATCGGCATGCTTTTGTTCCGCGAGAAAGTCTCGGCCATGAATCTCGCCGGCATTGCAGTCTGCATCATTGGGCTGGTCATGGTGAATTACAGGTAGCCCGACAGCGGATTTGAGAAATCAACGGATTGGTTTGTGCCATCATCCGCTGGAGTGTTTCAGGAGGCTCTATGCCCATCACCATCGAAGAAGTCGTCGAACGCATCGCCGACTGGCGCGACAAATCGGTCGCCGTTCACCCGTTGAGCGGCGGCTTGACCAACACGAACTACCGCGTCGAAGTGGACGGCACGCCCTACGTCGTCCGCATCCCCGGCGCGTCCACCGAGTTGCTGGCCGTCCACCGCAAGAACGAATACCACAACACAAAGGCCGCCGCCCAGGCGGGAGTCACGCCGAAGATCGCGCACTACCTACACGACGAAAACGTGATGGCGCTCGAATTCATTCACGGCGAGACGATGAGCATCGCCAGGCTTCAGGGGCCGGGGATGCCGACCCGCATGGCTGAGTCGCTCAGGAAACTCCATGCCGGGCCGCGCTTCCTGCTCGACTTCAACATGGTCCGGCTGACGGAGTATTATCTCAAGGTGGCGGACGAGCACGCCGTCCGCATCCCGGATCGCTTCCGCGACCGGATGCCCGCCGTCTATCGTGTCGAAGAGGCACTGGCCCGCCATCCCCTGCCGACCGTGCCGTGCCACAACGATCTGCTGGCCGAGAATTACATTGATGACGGAAAGATGCTCTGGCTGATCGACTTCGAATACAGCGGCAACAACGACCCGACCTTTGAACTGGGCAACACCTGTCAGGAACAGCAATTCGACGAGCCGCGCCTGGTCGAGATGTGCGCCGCCTATTTCGGCTCGCCGCAGGCCGACAAACTCGCCCGCATGAAGTTGAACATGATCATGTCCGACGTGGGCTGGACGCTGTGGGCCGCGATTCAGGCAAAGATTTCGGCGATCGACTACGACTTCTGGGGCTGGGCGGTGGAACGGTGGGCGAGGGCCGAGGCGAAGATCGACTCGGCCGAGTTCGAGAGGTGGCTGGCGGAGGTCTGAGATTTATTTGTCGGCGAGTGGGCCGAGCGGCGCAGTTCCCAGCCGGTAGCCGAAGCCGTGCATGGTGAGGAGGTAGGCGGGATGTGAGGGATCGGGTTCGCGTGCCTCAAGGCGTGGGTTTGCCTTCGGCTTCCTTCAGACCTCCCCTCGCGGTGACGCCCTTGCCTTTGGCTAGCGGTTAGTGCTATCAACCCCGCAGAGGACTTTCACCTCCTCGTCAACGCCCATGCTGGGCGTACAACGAATCGCGCCGGACTGGCAACGAGTCCGGCGCGATCTATTCCACGAGCGTGAGGCGAGCGAGGCGAGGCGCCCGATCACTCGACCAGTTTGATCTGGGGCGGCACGCTGTTGGCGAAATTCTCCGCGGCCTGGTAATCAATCTCCAACGTGCCGTTGCCGCCGACGTCCACCGTATTGCCGATGATCTGCGAGTGCAGCCCAAAGGTGCCGCTGTCGCCGGTCAATTCGATTGGGGCGCTGGGCGCGAAGAAGGTGCCGGTCATCTGCGTGTCGGCCCCGCCGTTGATCTTCATCGTGCTGGTGTTGCCTACCCGCGCATAGAGGAGTAGTCCCTGAAAGTCGCAAATTTCCACCGTGCCCGACGGCGGCGTGGTACAAGAAGTGGCCGTGGGTGCTGTGAGAACGTTGGTCGCGTTCCCGTTCGTCTCGAACGGCCCGCTCCACAGATAAATCAGCACCCCCGTCCCCGTCACCTTCCCGCCGGCGGTGTCGAAACCGGTGCTGCCGGTGATGCAGTACAGGCCGGCGGTCATGGTCAGAGTACCGCTCGCCCGCACCTGGAATGCCGAGACATGAGTTTGGATCGTGGCGGTGCCGCAGGGGTCGGTCACTTCGTCTTTGACGCAGGCCGATCCCGAATCCCAGTCGCCGACGAGATTGAGGCCGCCGTTGCTGATGATCACCGACGATCCGGTTGCCCGGCCCGAGTGACAACTGGCCGGGGGCGGTTCGGCGTCGGAGTTCGAAAAAGCGCCGCCGTTGAGGATCTCGGTGGTTCCGTTGCCGTGGAATTGCAAGGCGTCGCACTCGCCCGGGTCGAGGGCCACCACCGCATCGCCGGTCATCAGCGGCGTGGTCGTGCTGGTCTGAGCCAATGCTACTGCCCGCGCCGATAGCGCCACCGGGCCGTTGTAAACCAGGCGAATAAACGAGGTCGGCACATTTTCGGTGATGACCACCTCGACGTAGTTGTTGTTCCCGGCGTAGGTGCCCAGCGTCGGGGGTTTATTCACCGTCACGCTGTTCGTCGCGCCATCGTTGTTGAAATCGTTCTGGGCCGCCACTGCCAGGCCCTCTGTCGTGTAATTCTGGTTTTGAGCGGCCTTCAAGGCGGCGGCCAGGGCCGCGTTGTCGGCGGCATTCTGCGCGCGGCGGCGCTCGTTGTAAACGCGGCCGCCGTCGAGAGCCAGACCGGAAAAGGCCAGCAGTCCGATCATGGCCAGCGCCAGCAAGACTATCGCCTGCCCTTGCTCGTGCCTCTCTGCTGATGATGTGTTCATGGCTTGCTCCACCTTCTCTGCTAGTCGTGTTTCTACCAATACCTCGTCCACATTTCGCGCTCGCTTCCGCCGCCGACCGAATGGGCAAGCCCGGCCCGCGCCGGGCGGCGCAGAAAACAGGCTGGTTTATGGCCTCGGCGTGTTCGTCGCCTCGGGCTACTCGGTCGCCTCCGGTCTCTCAGTCGGTTCGGGCGTTCCGTTCTCGTTCCCCGTTCCGTGAATGACGATGCCCTGCGCCGTGAGCGCGCCGCCGGACACGTCGCGCGGGGAGATGATCGTCACACGCGAACCCACAGCCAGTTGGCCGGCCCGCTCCCGGGGCAGAATTCTCGTATCGGAAGTGATGGCAAATGTGTACGTGTTGTTGTCCTTATCGCGGAGCGTGATGCTCGCCCCGGGCGTATAAGCTGTCACCGTTCCGACGCGCTGAATTTTGTTCGGCTTGCCAGGCGTGATGTGAATCTGGAGGGCCAGCAGAGTATTCCCCTCACCCGACGTTGCCAGCACCAAAGCCTTCATGCCTGTTTTCACGTCGTTCAGGGTAGCGCTGCCGCCAAATTTGGGCGCCGTGATTTTGGTGCCGTCGGTCACGGCGAACGTCAGCGACTTGCCGCTCGCCAATTTGAGCGTGAGGCTGCTTCCGTCCACTGAGTCTACCGTCCCTATATAAACGGCCTTCTTTCCCCCGTGCCCCTTTCCCTCCACCGCGCGCTCGGCGGCCATTTCGGTGGCCTTCGCGCCGGGGGTCTTATCGGAGTTGCCACCTGTGAACAGCACTCCCAACGTCAGAGCTATCGTCACAATCACTTGAATCCTCTTCATCGCGCACCTCCTATGATAGGTATTTCTTCGGCATTGCAACTGCCTCCTGAACCCATCATATTCACATTGACTGCCCACTAAGGCCCCGGCGAGAGAATCTTCGCCGACGACGTCGCCGACAGCGGCAGAGTCTGGCTTCCCACAATCCCACCGATGAAGGCTGTGATAATCCGATAGCTGGTCGAAACGGTCACGGTAATATAGTTGCCCGCCGAAATGCTGGGGGCCGTCACCGTCACGGTGGCGGCTGTAAAACTCACAAAGCCGCCGGAAGGAGCGGCGTTTTTTACGCGGTAGGTGATGTTGTCGGGGTCAGGATTGTCCGCGCTCGTCTTCCACGAGGGATGAATGGAGGCGTAGTAGGCCCCGTCGCCGGCGGCGTCTCGGAGGGCAAGGTACGAGTAGTACGCGCGCGCGAGGTCGAGGACACCGGCCAGCAACAACACCAGCACGGTCATCATCAATGCGAGTTCGACCAGGCTCTGGCCGCGCTCAAGTTTCGGCGCGGAGACTCTTGCGAAGTGACGCATGTTGCTCATCTCACGGCGCTTCGATCGTTCCCGGATTGCCCACGTCTGCCGCCGCGTTGTAGGTGTAGTTCGTTTTGGTCAGATTGGTCACGCGGTAGACGAAGGTGCAGTCATTGCCGTGCGTGCAGTCGGCTGTCGCCGAAGTGAAAGTCACTTGCCCGCTGGCATCGGTGGTGTTGGGCGGACTGATCGGGTTGTTCGACCACGAACTGGTGTTTTTCGTCCAGACGCCGGTCACGGCCACGCCGCTGGCGACCGCCCCGAGCGCGTCCTGCACCGTGACCGTGGCCCTGGCATACCAGTCATTCCCGCTCGGGTGGGTTTTGGTCATGGTAATGCTGGAGACGTGCAATTGCCCGGTGAAGTTAGCCGTCACGAATCGGTTGGTGTTCATCGTCACGCTGGCCGGGTTGGAACTGCCGCTGACGTCGCCGCTCCAGCTGCCAAAGAAGTGGCCGGCGGTCGGCGAGGCAGTGAGCGAGACAATGGAGCCGGCGCCATACAAGCCGCCGCAGTTAGATGTCGGGTTTTGCGACACGGCGCCCCAGCCGGCCGGGTTGATCGTGACCGTCAACGAAAAGCATGACACCACAAAGTTCGCCGTCACGTTCCTGTCGGCGTCCATCGTCACTGCCGTCGGGTTGGCCTCCTATGCGTTTGCAGTCCCGACACTCTCCGATTCGGGACCCCAGGGGAACCCGGTTGCGTATTTCATGGTGAAGGCCGAGGTGAATGCCAATCCGTACAACGCCTACTGGTTCACGCCCGTGGATAGCG
>JACQED010000563.1 GCA_016200785.1 Chloroflexota bacterium | reverse complement strand
CGGCGGACGATCGCCCTTGAGTTGGCCGGGGGCTTTGAGGCCGGGCGCGCGGCCTCGGCGCACAGGCGGCTCAGCTCATCGCCGTCAAGGGTCTCTTTGTCCAGCAGGACTTTGGCGACACGATCGAGCGCGGGGCGCTGCTCCGTCACAATGCGCCGCGCTTCCCGATACGCATCGGCCACGACCCGGCGCACTTCGGCGTCAATCTCCTCGGCCACTGCGTCCGAGTAGTTGCGCTGTTCGCCCATCGCATTGCCTAGGAAAACAAGTTCCTCTCTCTGCCCATAGACCATCGGGCCGAGTTTCTCGCTCATGCCATAGCGCGTGACCATCGCGCGCGCGATCTGCGTCGCGCGTTCGAGATCGTTCGACGCGCCCGTCGTCGCTTCGCCGAAAACCGATTCTTCCGCCGCGCGCCCGCCAAGCAGTCCGGCAAGGTCCGCCTCGAACTTGCGCGAGGCGTGCAGCAACCGATCCTGCTCCGGCACGGCGAGAGTGTAGCCACCCATCATGCCGCGCCCGATGATGCTCACCTTTTGCACCGGATCGCAGTCAGGCAGGAACTTCATCACGACGGCGTGGCCGGCCTCGTGGAACGCGATGATGCGTCGTTCCTCGGGCGAGATCAACCGGCTCTTGCGCTCCGGCCCGGCGATGATGCGCTCGACCGATTCGTGGAACTCAGCCTGGCCGATTGACTTGCGTTTGCGCCGCGCCGCGAGGATCGCCGCCTCGTTCACGAGATTCTCGATGTCCGCGCCGACGAAGCCGGGAATAGTCTTCGCCAGTTTGGCGAGATCGACGTCCGAGGCCAACGGCTTGCCGCGCGTGTGGACTTCGAGGATGGCTTTGCGTCCGGCGAGGTCAGGCCGATCCACCGTCACGCGCCGGTCGAAGCGCCCCGGCCGCAGAAGCGCCGGGTCGAGGATGTCGGGGCGGTTGGTCGCAGCCATCACGATCACGTTGGTGTCGGTGTCGAACCCGTCCATCTCGACCAGTATCTGATTCAGCGTTTGCTCGCGCTCGTCGTGCCCGCCGGCGATGCCCCCGCCGCGATGGCGGCCCACC
Source organism: Chloroflexota bacterium (assembly GCA_016200785.1). Classification (GTDB taxonomy): domain Bacteria; phylum Chloroflexota; class Anaerolineae; order Anaerolineales; family JACQED01; genus JACQED01. The sequence continues at coordinate 6,053 of JACQED010000563.1, read as the reverse complement.
GCGTCGATCTCGTCCACGAAGATGATGCACGGGCTGTGTCGCCGGGCGGTGCGGAAGAGATCGCGCACGCGGCTCGCGCCGACGCCGACGAACATCTCGACGAACTGCGAGCCGGAGATGGAGAAGAAAGGAACGCCGGCCTCCCCGGCGACGGCCTTGGCCAACAGCGTCTTGCCCGTGCCGGGCGGGCCGACGAGCAGAATGCCCTTGGGGATGCGCGCGCCGAGGGCGATGAACTTCTCCGGCTCGGAGAGGAATTCGACGATCTCATGCAGTTCCTCTTTTGCTTCTTCGGCGCCGGCCACATCGCGGAAGGTGACGGTGGAGACATCGGGATCGCGCAGGCGCGCGCCGCTCTTGCCGAACGACGTCGCGGGGTTCTGCGGCCCTTGCATCTTCTGCATGAAGTAAACGAACGCGCCGACGAGGAACAGAGTCGGCAAGAGGTACAAGATGACGTTGCCCGACGACGGCTGATTGGGGACGACAACTTCGACCTCGACGCCGTCGAGTTTGCTGGGTGGCACGTTGAGGATGGCGAGCGTCTCTTCAAGCGACGCCGACGGCTCTTTGACTGCCTCGACGCGCGTCCTGTCGTCCAGAGTCAGTATCAGCCGGCTGCCGTTGACTTCCAGCCGCGTGACCCGGCCGCTGCGCAACGCCTCCGCCGCCTTGCTCAGCGGCACGACTTCGGACTTCGCTGCGGTCTGCCGATTGCCAAGGACGACGGACGCGGCAATGACTCCGACGACAATCACGACGAGAATTACCCAGGGCAGCCAACTCTTCTGTTTCGGTTTCACCTTTGCCTCCAAAAAATAAAATCGCTTATGGCTCACTGCCTACCGCCCATCGAGACTGCACGAGGCGACAGACGGGCGCCACAAGCGACACCGCACCGCGAACAACAATACTCGATATGCTACGCGGGCAACTTTACCAGACGACGCGGATTTGTCAAGGCGGCCGGGAGGACTACAACTGAACAGCCGTTGCTTTCTCCAATCCGCGATAGTTTCACGACAAGTTTTCGAATATCCCCGCCGCGCCCTGCCCCCCGCCGATGCACATCGTGACCAGGCCGTAACGCGCGTTTCGGCGTCTCATCTCGGCGATGATCTGCACCGTCAGTTTCGCGCCGGTGCAACCGAGCGGGTGGCCCAGCGCGATCGCGCCGCCGTTCACGTTGACGCGCTCGACGTCCATCTCCAATTGCCGGATGACGGCGACGGCCTGCGCGGCAAAAGCCTCGTTGAGTTCAATCAGATCGATCTCATCCAGCCGCAGGCCGGCCAACTTCAACGCCTTCGGGACGGCGGCCACCGGGCCGATGCCCATGATCTCCGGCGGCACGCCGGCGACGGCGAACGAGACGAAGCGGACGAGCGGCTCGAGGCCGAGCGCCTCGGCGCGCTTGCGCTCCATCACCACGACCGCCGCCGCGCCGTCGGACGTTTGCGACGAGTTGCCCGCCGTCACCGTCCCCTTCGCGTGAAAGACCGGCTTGAGTTTCGCCATGGCCTCCCGCGTCGTGTCGCGCCGCGGCCCTTCGTCGGCGCCGATCGTCGTCTTCGACTTTCGTGCCCTGCCGTCTTCGCCCACTTCGGTGATTTCCACCTCCAGCGGCACGATCTCGTCTTTGAACTTCCCCGAGTCCTGCGCCTCGACCGCGCGCCTGTGGCTACGATAGCCGAACTCGTCTTGATCTTCTCGGCTGACGCCATACTTCTCGGCGACGTTCTCGGCGGTGAGGCCCATGCTCATGTAAACGGCGGGATACTCCTGCGCGAGAAACGGATTGGGCGCGAACTTGTTGCCCGTCATCGGCACCATGCTCATCGACTCGGCCCCGCCGGCGATAATCGCGTCGGCTTGCCCGGCCATAATCGCGTTCGCCGCCAGCGCAATCGTTTGCAAGCCAGAGGAGCAAAAGCGATTCACGGTCTGCGCCGGAACTGAATCGGGCAGGCCCGCGCGCAATGCGATCACCCGTCCCATGTTCAGCCCCTGCTCGCCCTCGGGCAGAGCACAGCCGATGATCACATCGTCCACCTCTTTTGGGTCCAGCGGCGCGGCGCGCTTCAATGCTTCTTTCACCACCGCCGCGCCCATCTCGTCGGGGCGCGTCGTGCGGAGCGTTCCGCGAGGCGCTTTGCCGACTGCGGTGCGTGCGGCGGAGACGATGACGGCTTCACGAGACATGGAGAGTTCCTTTCTAATGGCGAATTGGGAATTGCGAATGGCGAATTAGGAATTGCGAGGCCACCGGTCCAAATCGTGGTCCGCAGTTCGCGTTTCACTTTCTCTTGCGCTGTTGGTCAATTATCGTCACTAAAAGAGCGATCACTTCATCAAGCAAGGCCAGCCGGTGCTCAATAACAGTGGCCGGCAATAGCCTCCTGGCGCGAAAGTACCAGCCTTGAGTCTCACGGGCTTCGCCGAGCGCAATGCCAAGAATCCGCGCGTAATCACGTCCGAGGCCATGGCCGAATCCCTCTTCCATGTTGGCGCTAATTGAGCCAGCACTGCGGATGATTTGCCTGGCGATAGCCTGACCACGCATATCCTTCATAAGGGTATCACAATCTTCCCACACCAGATCGTAGACGAATAGAGCCTTGCGGTATGCAATAGTCTTCCACAACGGATTTTTCCGAACCACTCCCAGGACGGCGTTTTCCCACTCCAGATAATGCTTGGGAACATCGTGGCGGGCCATGTCTCCCTCCTAATCGCACTCGCGCAATTCGCAATTCCCAATTCGCAATTCCTAATTCCGCAACGGTTTTCCCGTCTGCAACGTGTGCCAAATCCTCTCCAGCGTCTTCGGCTCACCGCACAGTGACAAGAAAGCCTCCCGCTCAAGATCAAGAAAGAATTGCTCGCTCACCCACGCCGAAGCGCTCAGGTCGCCGCCGCAGAGGATGTGCGCCAACTTGCGGCCAATGAGCGCGTCGTGATCTGAAATGTACTGACCTTGACGGAACATGTAAACGCCGACGTTGAGCGCGGCCAAAGCGTCGCGGCCAGCGGCGTAAAGGCGCGCCGGGGCCGGAGGCCGATAGCCTGCCTCGATCATCGCCAGCACTTCGCGCTTGGCTTCGGCCAGTACGTGATCGCGATTCATCACGATCCGATCGCACGGGCCGAGGAAACCAAGAGCGCGCGACTCCTCGGCGCTCGTCCCGACCTTCGCCTGTCCGACTGTTTCGAAGGCGCGCGTAAGAAACGGCAGGGCATCGGCGTTCTTCGTCTGCATCGCGGGCGAGATGATGCGCCGCACCATCTCTTTGCACCCGCCGCCGCCCGGAACGAGTCCGACGCCGACCTCGACCAACCCGATGTAACTCTCCGCCGCCGCGACGATACGCGACCCGGCCATCACCACTTCCGCGCCGCCGCCGATCGCCAACCCCGAGGGCGCGACGACGACCGGCTTGTGGAAATAGCGCATCCGCATCATCAAGCCCTGAAAGACGCGGGAGGTCGCTTCGATCTGATCCCACAATTGATTCTGCGCGGCGAGGGCGATGACTGCGATGTTCGCGCCAGCGCAGAAATTCTCGGCGTTGTTGCCAATTACCAGTCCCACGAAATCGCGGTCAACACGATCGAGCGCGACCTCAGCCATCGCCATGATATCTTGATCGAGCGCGTTCACTTTCGTGTGAAACTCAAGGCACGCCATTCCGTCGCCGATGTCAACGAGGCTCGCCCCATCGTTCTTCTGAATCAATCGGCCCGATGACTTGTAGTCTTTGAGAATGATGACGCTCGCCTTGCTTTCCAGCAGCTTGCGCTTCTTCGTCACCAAATCGTAATAGCCGACCGCACGCCCGTCTTGATATTCGTAGAAAGACTCGTAACCGGCGGCGAGCATATCCTTGACCCACGCCGCCACTTTGAAGCCGTCGGCCTCAATGCGCTGAAGAGTCTCAGCCACTCCGAGCATGTCCCAAATCTGGAATGGCCCGGCCTCGTGCAGGAAGCCCCAGCGCACGGCGCTGTCAATCGAAACGACGTCGTCGGCGATCTCCGGCACGCGGTTGGAGGCATAAGTCAGTCCGCTCCACACGATCGCGCGGATCAAACGCCCGGCGCGGTCGTCGGCGTCGAGCAGAATCTTGAGCCGCTTGCCGAGGGGCTCAACGTCTTTGGCTTTGCCGACCGAGTCGAAGCGCGGCTTCGTCGGCGCTTGGTACTCAAAGGTCTGCAAATTCAGCGCCCAAAATTCCTTCACCCCAGCCTGCCGCACTTCTTTGTAGAAGCCCTGCCCGGTCTTGTTGCCGAGCCAGCCGCGCTCGATCATCGTATCGGCCACTTTCGCCATCGGCGGCGACAGCAGTATCTCGCGCGACTCGTCCGTCGGGATCGCCTCGTACAAGTTGCGCCGCACGTGCATCGCCACGTCGAGGCCCACGAGGTCGAACAGCCGGAACGAGGCGGTCTTGGGCCGGCCGATCAACTCGCCGGTCAGCCGATCCACTTCCTCGACGGTGTAGCCATTCTTGAGGGCGTAATCGAGCAGGAACGAACTGCTGATCGAGCCGAGCCGGTTGGCGATGAAGTTCGGCGTATCTTTGCAAATGACGACGCCCTTGCCCATCACCCGCTCGCCGAAGTCGGCGATGAAACTGACGACCTCAGGCGCGGTGCCGGGCGTGGGGATGACTTCGAGCAATTTGAGATAGCGCGGAGGATTGAAGAAGTGCGTGCCGAGGAAGTGAGCGCGAAATTCAGGGGAGCGGCCCTCGCCAATCGAGCCAATCGGGATGCCCGACGTGTTGGTGCTGAGGATCGCGCTTGGCTTGCGAATCGCCTCGATCCGCGCCATCAGCGCGCGCTTCGGCTCCAGTTGCTCTATGATCGCCTCGATCACCCAATCGGCCTCGCCGACCCACGCGAAGTTGTCCTCGGTGTTGCCGAGCGTCACGAGGCGGGCGGTGTCCTCGGTGAAGAACGACGCCGGCCTGGCTTTCTTCGCGCGCTCGAATCCGGCATTGACGATTCGATTGCGAACCAGAGGATCGTCGAGCGTTTTTCCTTTCGCCTCTTCTTCCTTCGTCAGTTTGTCGGGGACAACGTCGAGCAAGTAAACCGGAATGCCGGCGTTGGCGAGATGGGCGGCGATGGCCGCGCCCATTGTGCCGGCGCCGATGACGCAGGCTTTCATGGGATGCAGGGGGAGGACAAAACGGTCAACGAATGCGGAACGAATAAACGAATGAGACATGGGATGCAGGGGGAGGACAAAACGGTCAACGAATGCGGAACGAATAAACGAATGAGACATGGGATGCAGGGGGAGGACAAAACGGTCAACGAATGCGGAACGAATAAACGAATGAGGAGGGTCAGGCGTCACTGTCACGTTTGCGCGACCAGCGTTTGCGCCGTTGCTCCCGGATGTGGTTGGGCGGAAAGAGGCGCTTCCATTCGAGGCGCGGGCGGCCAAAGTTCAAGAGGAGGATGACTTTGGCCTCAGTGCCGGCGAAATAGTCAATGCACTGGGCAATCTCGTCGTTAGTCAGCGACCAGCCATGCGCTTTGTACTCGGCCAGCAACTCGACAGTGACTTGATGATCTGGCTCGTAGAAATTCACCATGTTCCCGTTCTCGTCGAGAATGGGGATCCTCGGTTCGCTCCGCGCCTCCATCCCGGCGTCGGCGAAGCGCTGTGACATGGCATTGTGATACGTTCGCTCCCGATGGCCCGGCCCGAGGTCATTGTGAACCGCCATCGCCAGCCCGATGACCTTGAAAGTCAAACCCTGGAGCGAGTCGTCTACCAAACCCGGCTTTTTCTTCTTGTCCTCGGCCATTCCGCCCTCCTCCTCTGTACCACTCGGCACTCCGACAAATACCCCCTTGTCTTCCCCTCCCTCATTCGTTCATTCGTTCCGCATTCGTTGACCGTTAACTCCTTCTCTCCCATTTCCCTCTTTACCAACCATATCCTCTTCTACTCCAACCTTCATTCGTTTATTCGTTCCGCATTCGTTGACTCCCTGCTAACGCCGACTTCAGCCACTTCTTGTCGGCTGGCAAGTTGT
>JACQED010000562.1 GCA_016200785.1 Chloroflexota bacterium | reverse complement strand
TTCATTTTGGTGTCGTGAACCTCATCTCTTGAACGCCGCCCACGATACGTGGCATTCCAGCAAACTCCGAGTTGATCATAGGCATTCATGGACCTCCTCCTCGCCCACGGCTACTACCTCCACGAAGACCCGCACGAACTCGCGGTCATGAAGCCCTACCCGCCGCTGGGTATCCTCTACATCTCGGCCTATCTCAAATCGCGCGGCTTCTCGGTCGGCGTATTTGACTCAACCTTCCGCAAGCCTGTCGACTTCGACGCGATGCTGGCGGCGGAGCGTCCGACCGTAGTCGGGCTGTACTGCAACCTGATGACGAAGTTCAATATCCTCGCCATGATGGCGGCGGCGAAGCAGGCCGGGGCGCGCGTCGTCCTCTGCGGGCCGGAGCCGCCGTATTACGCCGAAGAGTATCTCGCGCGTGGGGCGGACGTGGTGGTCATCGGCGAGGGCGAAAAGGCGATGGAGGAGTTGATCGCGCAAATGGCCGCGCGAGGCCCGAACGACCTCGGCCACGTCTCCGGCATCGTCTTCCGCGACGGCGCAGGAAAGTTCGTCCGCACTCCGCCGCGCCCGATGATCAAAGACCTCGACGCGCTTCCCTTCCCCGACCGCGAGGCGATTGACTTGCCGGAATACGTGCGTGTGTGGCGCGAGCATCACGGGCGCGGATCGGTTTCACTGATCTGCGCGCGCGGCTGCCCGTACCACTGCGACTGGTGCAGTCACTCGGTCTACGGCGAAACGCATCGCCGCCACTCGCCGGCGCGCATGGCCGACGAGGTGCAGACGATCGTCGAACGCTATCGGCCAGACCAACTCTGGTACGCCGACGACGTGTTCACCATCAAGCACTCGTGGTTCTTCGACTACGCCGCCGAACTCGAACGCCGCAATCTTCGTCTGCCCTTCGAGTGCATCTCGCGCGCCGACCGTCTGAACGAGCGCGTCGTCGAGACGTTGTCAAAGATGGGATGCTATCGGCTGTGGATCGGATCGGAGTCCGGCAGTCAGCGCGTGCTCGAAGCGATGCGCCGCGAGGTCTCGGTCGAGGCCGTGCAAGCCATGACGCATCTTTGCCGGCGGCACGGCATCGAAGTCGGCATGTTCATCATGCTCGGCTACGATGGCGAAGAAGAGTCCGACATCGCGGCCACAGTCGACCACCTCAAGCGTGCGAATCCCGACGTGTTCCTCACCACGGTTGCCTATCCCATCAAAGGCACCGGCTATTACAAGAAAGTGGAAGGCAAAGTGCTGGCGCGCTCCAACTGGGAGTTGCGCACCGACCGCGACCTCACCGTCGCCGGGCGGCACTCGCGCCGCTACTACGAGTCTGCGATCCGCTGGATGGTGGGCGAGGTGAATCTCCACAAGCAGTTGAGCAACGGACGCAAGGATGTGGGGCAGATCGCAAAGTCGGCGGCCAACGCGGTGCGCGGTCGTATGGGGATGATCATGACCAGAGACGAACTCGAACGATAATGCGCAGAGACTCCCAGCCGCCGCCGGAGACTGAAGTGTCCGGCTCAAACGCATGGAAGTCGGCTGGAAGCCGACTCGGGGATCGTCAGCCCGCTTCAGCGGGCTTTCATGCGACTCAGCCGGACGATTCTATCGTCCGGCGATCTGCGGCGTTCGATTCCGTCGCCCAATCCTACGACCGCGACTTCACTCATACCGCGTTGGGTCGCGCCTTGCGCGAGCGGGCCTGGCGCAGGCTGGTTCATCGCTTCCCGCCCGGTTCGCGCGTGCTCGAGTTGAACTGTGGCACGGGCGAGGACGCGGCCTATCTGGCCGCACGCGCTGTTTCCGTTCTCGCCACCGATCGGTCTGAAGGCATGCTCGCCGTTGCTCGCCGAAAAACGGCCGGCCTGCCCGTCGAGGTTGCGCGCCTCGACCTCTCCCTGCCCGCGCTTCCGCCTTCGACCCTTACCCTTCCGCCTTTCGACGGCGCATTCTCCAACTTCGCCGGTCTTAATTGCATTGCCGACCTTCGCCGGCTCGCCTGCTCGCTCGCCGAGTGGCTCAAGCCCGGCGCATCCGTGATCTTCGTCGTGATGGGGCCGATTTGTCTGTGGGAGATCGCGTGGTACTTGTTCCATCTGCGGCCCGGGCGCGCATTCTGGCGATTTTCCCGATTCGGCGCGCTGGCGCGAATCGGCGGGCAGATCGTGCGAGTATATTGTCCGTGGGCCGGCGAACTCTCCCGCACATGTGCGCCTGAGTTCCGCGTTACCCGACTCGCCGGACTCGGCGTGGCCCTGCCTCCGTCGCTCATGGCCGGGGTGATG
>JACQED010000045.1 GCA_016200785.1 Chloroflexota bacterium | reverse complement strand
GACACGGGCGACGGCGGCGTAAGATATAGTTTCGCCGCCAGCGGCCCCGACGTGCCTTCGATCAACTCGACGGTGAGATCGGCCATGCGGTCGGTGAACCGGCGAAGGTCGTCGAGCGGGGGCTTGTCGCCAATGGCGCATCGCAGGCCGATGTCCGCCAGGATGTGTTGGGCGGGTTCGGCAATGTGGCGGATCGATGCCGTCGAGTGATCGATCTCGATGATACGCCCGCCATAATTCATCGCCGCCGCCGCAATCAGCGCGCCCTGCCGGAAGATCGCGCTGTTCGCGCTTCCGCCGCCGATGTCAATGTTCGTGACGGTCGTGTAATTCGACCGCGAATATTCCGCCGCGCCGGAGCCACGCCCGGCGATCAGACTCTCCAGATGCGGCCCGGCCACGGTGACGACGAACTCGCCCGCCAATCCGGCGAGCGAGCGCAATATCTCGTCGGCATTTTTCTTTTTCGCCGTCTCGCCGGTGATGATCACCGCGCCGGTTTCGACCTGCTTTGGATCGATCCCCGCCGACGCATATTCGCGCCGGGCAAGTTCGGTCAACTTGGCGGCGTCCACCGTTTCACGATCCGCCAGCGGCGTGAAGACGATCTGGCTCTGGTACAGCACCTCTTTCGCCGTGATGCCGATGTGCGGAATCTGGCCGGGGCGCGACACGTCGGACAGCGTCAACTTGGAAAAGACGATCTGCGTGGTCGTCGTGCCGACGTCCATCCCCACGCCGATCATGGTGCGGGAGTCGGGCATAGTGGAAGTCAGAAGTCGGAGGCCGGAGGTCGGAGGAACTTTTCCTCTGACCTCCGACCTCTGACCTCCATCCTCTACTCCTTGCGGAACGTCACCTTCCCACTGACTTGCAGCGAGTCAATCACCGCCATGATCACCGAGTCCACCGGCGAGTCTTTGGTGACGGAGGTCTGCCGGGCGGAGGAGCCTTGCGCCACCAGCACTAGATCGCCGGTTCCCGCATCCACCGTGTCCACGGCAACGTAGGGCTTGCCGGTGACGTTGCCCTCGACGTCTGCTTCGCGGACGATCAAAAGTTTCCGGCCGTGCAGTTTTTCATCTTTGATGGTGGCGATGGTCGAACCGACGACACGCGCGATTTGCATGTGACCTCAGGAGAGAGGGGTTAGGGGTCAGGGATTGAGTAACCCCTAACCCCTAGTCCCTGCCAGGCTAGACAGCAAACTCTTTCTCGATGGCCGCCAGTTCTTCCTCGGTCGCCTTGCGCGGCCCGGTGAAGCGGCGCTTCTCCGAGACCTGCCAGTAGATGACCAGGAGCACTGCGAAGGCGATCATCGTCCACCCGGCCAGTTCGTTCGGCGGGATGGAGAACAGCAGGGTGATGAAGATCACCCACGAGAAGCAGATGACGTTGATCGCCGGCCCCCACTTGCCCAGGCTCCACGGGGCCGTTTCTTTGGTGGTGAACTCGCCCTGCCCCCGGCGCTTGTTGCGCCAGTTCAGGTACACCGGGATGGCATAGGCCAGATACAGCGCCGTGGTGCTCATCGAGACGATGACGCTGAAGGCCGCCGAGTAGACCGTGATCAGCCAGGCGATGATGCTGGTGATGACGATGGCGTTGGCCGGCGTGCGCCAGCGGTGACTGACGCGCTTGAGATAGCCGGAGCCGGGCATGCCCTCGTCGCGGGCGAAGGCGAACCACATCCGTGCCATCGAGGTGATCGACGACAGGCCGCACAGCCACATCGCCACGCCGATGATGACGGCGATCAGGTTGGCGAAGAACGGAATCAGCGCGTTCTGCGCGATGAACAGCACCGCATAGGGCGCATTGGCCGTGTCGGCGATCTTGTCGGGCGGGATGGAGTTGGTCAGAGCCAGCAGCGAAACGTAGCCGACGACGGCCGAGACTGCCACCGAGAGGAAGACACCCCAGGCCGAGTTCATTTTGGCCAGGTAGGTCTCCTCGGCCATGTGCGCCGAGGCGTCGTAGCCGGTGTAAGTCCACTGCGCCTGCAGCAGGGCCAGCACGAAAGCGAAGGCGAAGATGCCGGCGCCGTACAGGCCGCCCAGGCCGGGGATGATCTTGAGCATGATCGAGTCCACGGTGATCGGCCCGATGGCGAACGTGCCGGCCACGTCGGCCGGCGACACCGTCTGGGCCGTGGAGAACATGAACGCCAGGCTGTTGTGATACTTGCCGAAGAGGGTCAACAGCAGGGCCATGACCAGCACGCCGCCGATGTGCCAATAGACGCTGAAGTCGTTGAGCAGCGCGGTCAACTTGATGCCCATCACGTTGATCAGCACTTGCGGGACCATGATGACCGCCATCACGAACAGCCAGAAGTTCCAGCCATTCACCGCCCCCAGGAGCGGCACAGTCGCATCGCCGGGGATGTTGAAGAGCAGCGTGACCATCCCGGTGAGGTAGATGGCGGCGGCCATGTTGATGCCGGCGGTGATGGTGATCTGGCCCAGCATATTGAGCCAGGCGGTGGCCCAGGCCCAGGTCTTGTTGCTGAGCCGGTAGGCCCAGTAATACAACCCGCCGGCGGTCGGGTAAGCCGAGGCGATTTCGGCCATGGAGGCGGCTACCGCCAGGGTGAAGAGGCTCACCAGCGGCCAGCCGACGGTGTTGATAATCGGCCCGGCGAACTTCAGCCCGTAGCCGAAAAGGATGATCGCCCCGGTGAGGATCGAGATGATCGAAAACGAGATGGCGAAGTTGGAGAAGCCGCCCATCTCGCGGAACAACTGCTGGGCGTAGCCCAGCCCGTGCAGGGTTTTGACGTCCTCACGAATGATCTCTTCGCGTGATTTGCCTTTCATTTCGGCCATGGTACATTCTCCTTCGATAGCAAAGCGGGTGCTTCGCTTGGGGATGAAATACGCAGATGGATTGGAGAAACGGCAGAAATAAAAAAACAGCGCCGCTCGCGTCCCTCACACGAGCGTTCGCTGTCCTATATCATGCTCACCCCCTTTCTGCCCGGCCGGCGGAGCCCTGCGGCTTGAACCGAGGCGAGACCGCACTCCGGCCGCGTTGCCAATCGTCGGGCATTGAATTTCTGCGCGCTCGGTGTGGGGCGGCCGCACAATGGCATAGGGAGTATTCTCGCAGGTAATCGCGGAACGGCTCGACGTTTCTTCTACTTACAGCACCTCACCCGAAAACGACACAACATCGCTTCACTGTCGTTGAAATGACAGGGGGACACTCGGTCATTGATTCCCCAAATACAACACCGCGCCCGGCGAATCGTGACGAGTTTTAGCACACCACGTCGCCAGAGTCAAATCACGTCAGCCGGCGCTGGCCCGGCCTCACCCCACCGGCGGCTCCACCCTTCGCTCGGCGCATGGCCCGTTGACGTTCATGCTGTAACTCGACGCCTGGCCCCAACAGCGCCTCCAAGTGCTCCAGCGCCCCGTCGTCGTATTCCATGTAACCGCACACGTCGCACACCCAGACGGGAAAGTCAGGCACGGTGATGAACTGCCCCGCGACCCAACGAGTGTATGCCGCCGTGCGCGGTTTCAAATTTCCAAACTCACATTTCGGACAATGTTCGTCCCATTGCTCATTCGCCCGTTGTTCATTGTTCACTGTCTCATTATTCATTCAATACTTCCCTTCCCCCGCTCTTCAATGCGCTCTTCGCGCCCGCCGCCTCCTGCAGGATCTTGACTCCCGCGCTCGCGCCGATGCGAGTCGCGCCGGCGGCGACCAGACCTTCCGCGTCGGCCAACGTTCTGATCCCACCCGCGGCCTTCACGCCCATCTTCGGCCCGACCACGCGGCGCATCAACTGCACGTCTGCCACCGTCGCCCCGCCCGGCCCGAAGCCGGTCGAAGTCTTGACGAAATCCGCACCGGCGGCTTTGGCGATCAGGCACGCCGCCACTTTTTCCTCGTCGGTCAACAGCGCCGCCTCGATGATCACCTTAAGCAGTACCATGCCGGAGGCCCGGCAGGCACGCGCCACCGCCCGCACGTCGCGCGCCGCCGTCTCGTAATCGCGGGCCTTGATCGCGCCGATGTTGATCACCATGTCCACTTCGGTCGCGCCCTCGTCAATCGCCTTCTGCGCCTCGTAGGCTTTCACCTCGGGCGGCGTTGCGCCAAGCGGAAAGCCGACGACGGTGCAGACTTTGACCGGCGAGCCTTTGAGCAGATCGGCGGCCAGTTTCACGTGAGCCGAGTTGATGCAAACGCTGGCGAAGCCGAACTTGCGGGCCTCGAAGCACAACTGCGCGATCTGATCCGGCGTCGCGTCGGGCTTGAGCAGTGTGTGATCGATCATCTCCGCCAGCTGCCGATCAGCCGGAACCGCGCCCAAGCCGGCCGAGATGCGCTCCGCGCCGGCCGACACGATCTGCCCGACGCGATCCATGCACACCTGCACGCACAGCCCTTCGGCGCATTCGCGGACGCAACGGTCGGCGGGCGTGTTCGGTGCGCGACGCTCCTCATCGGCCAACGCCAGCAGCACCTGCCGCGTGACCGTTTCGACGATGCGTTCGACAGTCTCAACCTTGATCATTTGGCTGTCTTTTCAACGCAAAGACGCCAGGTTTTCCAGGCACTTTGCGTTCTTTGCGTCATTGCGCCTTGCGTTAAACCCGTCCGTTCGTTTTCAAAAACCTCTTCTCAATCTCGCCAATCTTCGCCACCCGCCGCTCGTGCCGCCCGCCGCCGAAGTCGGTCTCGAGCCACGTCTCGACGATCTGCCTGGCGAGATTGGGCCCGACGAGTCCCGCGCCGAGAGTCAGCACATTCGCGTCGTTGTGCTCGCGGCTATTGACGGCAGTGGCATGGTCGTGACACAGTGCGGCGCGCACGCCGGGGACTTTGTTCGCCGCCATGCACGAACCGATGCCCGCGCCGTCCACGAGGATGCCGCGCCAGGCCTGCCCTTCGCTCACCAGTCGGGCGACGGCGTAAGCGAAATCGGGATAATCCACCGCCTCGGTCGAGTGCGTGCCGCAGTCCGTCACGCCGTAGCCGAGCGAGGCGACAAACTCTTTGAGTGTTTCCTTGAGCGCGAAGCCGCCGTGATCTGCGCCGAGGGCGACCACGCGAACAGAGTCGCGGCTTATTGAGACATCGGGCTTCTCGGAGAAATTCAATGTCTGCGCGTTCGGCGGAACACCCAGCGTCCGCCGCACCACGCGCGTCACAATCTCGCGCAGTTCACTGTCGCTCGGCGTATCGGTCACTCGTCACCTGCCACTCGTCACGCTTCACGGTGTCGAAGCGAGCGAATACGCCGAATAGTTCGGCACCCCCCCCCAGAACTCCGGCGGCCAATAGATCAGCCACGCCTTGCCGAGAATCGCGTCTCGCTTGAGCAGGCCCCAATCGTGCGAGTCGTTGGAGTGATTGCGATTGTCGCCGAGGACGAAATACTCGTCAGGCCCAACCTTCCAGGTGCTCGAATATTGAGGCGCATCGGCGATGTACGGCTCCTCGATCATCTGGCCGTTGACGTAGACCTTTCGAGCCTCGACCCTCACCGTCTCGCCCGGCAGGCCGATGATGCGTTTAATGTAGTCCTCTTCCTGCGCCGTGCGCGGTGCGATGAACACAATGATATCGCCGCGCCGGGGCTGGCCGATCTTGTAGGCCACCTTGTTGGTGATCACGAACTGCCCGCTGTGAAGCGTAGGCTCCATGCTCGCGCCCTGAATGCGGAAACGGCCCGTCGCAGCGTTCACAATCACATAGATCGCCACGGTGAGCAGGATCGTTTCGACGACTTCGCGCAGTAATGATTTGTGCTTCGCCTCGCGCGGCGCGGTGGCGGCTTCAACGCCAGATTCGATGGTAGACACTGACGAACTCCTGTAGCAGTAAGATGGGGGGATTATAGTGCAGGAAAGGAGAGGAGGGCAAACGGGATATGGAGGGGGTCAAGAAAGACGAGCCGGTGTTCGCCAGCTCCACGGAGGTCTTCACATCTATATCCAACTTGCCCGCACAGGGCTCGTAGCCGTTCGCACATGCGTGTCATTCGTGATCGATCTTCCATGCTCATCGCCGCCTGCCACCTCGTTTTGTTTGCGATCGCACCGCGCTATGCTATACTAATCGAGGAGGAACGGATGCAGGAGTCTGGCACTCAATCCGCGACAGCGCCCGCCGCGCCCGATAGCCGTGAAGCCTGGCACGCCCTGCCGGTCAACGGCGTCGTCAGCCGCCTCGAAACTGAAATCGAGCGCGGACTGCCCCTCGACGAGGCCAAGCGCCGACTCGATCAACACGGTTACAACGAACTGCGCGAACAGCCGCGCCCGTCTTTCTGGCGCATGTTGCTCGACCAGTTCGACAACTTCGTCGTCATCATCCTGATCGCCGCCTCGATCGTCTCCGCTTTTCTCGGAGACTGGGTCGAGGCGGCGGCGATTCTGGCGATTGTCGTGCTCAATGCCGTCCTCGGCGTGGTGCAGGAACGGCGCGCGGAGGCGGCGCTGGCCGCTCTGCGAAAACTCGCCGCACCCGACGGCCACGTCGTCCGCGACGGGCACCGGCAGGTCATCCCCGCGCGCGAACTTGTGCCTGGCGACATCGTTCTGCTCGAAGCCGGCAACTACGTGCCTGCCGATCTTCGGCTGGTTGAAGGCGTCAATCTGCGGATCGAAGAGGCCGCGCTCACCGGCGAATCGGCGCCGGTGGAGAAACGCGCCGGCGCGGTGCTCGACCGCGAACTGCCGCTGGGCGACCGGCACAACACGGCCTACATGGGGACGCTCGTCACCTACGGGCGCGGGCGCGGCGTGGTCACCGCCACCGGCATGAACACCGAGATCGGCCTGATCGCGCAAATGCTGCAAACGCTGGAGGCCGAGCCAACGCCGCTTCAGCGCCGCCTCGATCAACTGGGCAAGTCGCTGGGCATCGGCACGTTGATCGTTTGCGCCGTGGTTCTGGCCTCCGCCCTCGTTCGGATTACCGACATCGGCGAACTGGCCCGGCTCGGCCCGCTGGCCTACTTCGCCGACTTCAAGAAACAGATCGTGGATATGTTCCTCGTCGCCGTGAGCCTCGCCATCGCCGCCGTGCCCGAGGGATTGCCGGCGGTCGTCACCGTCACGCTGGCGCTGGGCATGAGCGAGATGATCAAACGCCACGCCCTCATCCGCCGCCTGCCGGCGGTCGAGACGCTCGGCTCGGCCACCGCCATCTGCTCCGACAAAACTGGAACGCTCACGCAGAACGAGATGACCGTCGTGCGGCTGTGGTCGGAGGGCGAACGCCTCACCGTCACCGGCAACGGCTACCGGCCTGAAGGCGAGTTCACTCAAGACGGCCGCCCGGTCAACCTCGCCCGCTACTCCGACACGACGACCCTGCTGTGGGCGGCTCTGCTGTGCAACGACGCCGATCTCGAAGTCAGCGGCGCGGAAGATGGCCGCGCGACCTATCGCGTCGTCGGCGATCCGACCGAGGGCGCGCTGGTCGTCGCCGCGGCGAAGGCCGGCCTGTGGAAGCGCGATCTCAACCGCGCCTACCCGCGCGCCGTCGAAGTGCCGTTCGACGCCGAGCGCAAGCGCATGACGACCATCCACGAACTGGCCGACCCGCGCGACGACGACCCCAGCCCGTTCAGAACGATTGACAAAGGCAAAGCCTACGTCGCCTGCGTCAAAGGCGCGCCCGACGTGGTGCTGGCGCAGTGCACCCGCTTCATACGCGACGGCATGTCGCTGCCGCTGATCGACGCCGACCGCCGCGAAATTCTGGCCGAGAATCGGGCGATGGCCGGCGAAGCCCTGCGCGTCCTCGGCGTCGCCATGCGACTCCTGCCGGAATTTCCGCAGAGAGTGGATGCCGACGCCATCGAAAACGATTTGACCTTCGTCGGCTTGGCCGGGATGATCGATCCGCCGCGCCCGGAGGTGAAAACGGCGATTGACAAAGCGCGCCGCGCCGGAATGAACACTTACATGATCACCGGCGACTACCCGGACACGGCCAGAGCCGTCGCCGACCGCATCGGCCTCGGCCGGCGCAGACCCGATCTGCTCACGGGCGCGCAGATCGACGCGCTCGACGACGCCGCGCTCGACGAACACGTGAAGTCGGCCTCGATCTTTGCGCGCGTCGCGCCGCACCACAAAGTCCGCATCGTCGAGTCGCTCAAGCGGCTGGGCCACGTGGTCGCGATGACCGGCGACGGCGTGAACGATGCGCCGGCGCTCAAGCGCGCCGACATCGGCGTGGCCATGGGCATCACCGGCACGGACGTCGCCAAAGAAACGGCGGCCATGGTGCTGACCGACGACAATTACGCCAGCATCGTCGCGGCCATCGAGCAGGGCCGCGTCATCTACGCCAACATCCGCAAGTTCGTCTACTTCCTGCTGTCGAGCAACGTCGCCGAGATTCTGGTGATCTTCCTCGCGACGATTGTGGGATGGGGCAATCCGCTCACGGCGATCCAACTGCTGTGGCTGAACCTGCTCACCGACGGCGCGCCCGCGCTGGCGCTGGCGATGGAGAAGGGCGACCCCGACGTGATGGATCGCCCGCCGCGCCCGGTGAGAGAGCCGATCATCAATCGTTCGATGCTCGTCGGCATCGGCGTGATGACGGTTGTGCTCACGACGGTCGTGCTAGTCGCTTACCGTCTCGGCGTTGCGTGGGGCGGCCTACCACTCGGCCACACGATGGCCTTCGTGACTCTCTCTTTGGCCGAACTGCCCATCGCCTACACCGCACGCTCCGAGCGCTATCCGCTCTATCGCATCGGCGTCTTCTCGAATCGCTGGATGCAGTTGGCCGTCGGTGTCTCGATCCTCCTCCTGCTGGCCGTCGTCTACGTTTCGTTTCTGCAAGACCCGTTCAACACCGTTGCATTATCGTGGCAATCGTGGGCGTACATTTTGCCGCTGGCCTTCCTGCCGGCGATCACGGCGGAGATGACGAAGGGGGTGTTGAGGTGGTGGGAGGGGCAGAGGAAAAACGGATGAGCGATCCGGAACAGCCAACCGAACTTCGTCAGCGCGTGGCGGAGGCAATCAAGAAGATACGTTTGGAACTGCGCTGGAAGCCGGGAAAGGATGAGGAACACCCGATCAAGCGGATCGAACGCGGCCATCTGCCTCCCGGTGCTACGTTGGCCGAGTATGAGGCCATCATCCGCGAAGTCCTGTCCGATCCGGCAGCCCGATTGTATGTCTTTCGTTCTGGTTCGACAGACTATCCGACTGTGGTCGCCGATCGCACCGGCAAACGCTGGCTGGTGATGTTCAGTTTGGAGGGAGTTCTGGAAACAGCCTTCCCGCCCGACGACCCGGACGTTTATTTTCGAGACGAGCCGCGATACATCGAGATAGGCGGTATTCAGGAGGTGCTTTCATGAACGAACTGCTGAGAGACTACGTCATTGACACTCAACACCCCGACGTGAGCGGCATTGAACACCTACAGATGCTACGCAACCGGAGCAGACTGGCTGAGATCGAAATCGCGCTCACTCCGGAAGAGCGCCAACGACTGGCAAATGCCGATCAGACTCTGGTGGCCCACGCGCGGGGGTTCATGGCAGAATTATCGCGCTTTGTTGACCTCCCGGATGAGCGCCGCCGGCTTGGAATCACGCAGGAACAATGGTGGTGGTATTTGGATGTTCTGGCCGTTCTGCCAGCCTACGTCATCCGGCAGCCAAAAGCGGAGCCAGTGCTGGCCTGAGATTACCACTTTCCAATTCCCTGATGTTCCCCTCCTCCCTTCTCTACGCCCTGCCCCTCCTCGCCATCGCCGCGCTGACCGGCGGACTTGCGATCTACGTCTTCAGCCGCCGATCCTCGCTGGCCGGGGCGACGACGTTCGGCCTGCTGCTGGCCGCCCTGAGCGAGTGGGCGGTGGCGTATGCCTTTGAGTTTCTTTTGCCTGCGCTGGAGGGGAAAATCCTCACGGCCAAGTTGGAGTACCTCGGCATTCTCAGCGTTGGCCCGCTGTGGCTGGCTTTCGCGTTACGCTACACTCAACGCGCCCGCTGGCTCACCTGGCGCACTCAGTTTCTGCTGGCCGTGCCCGGCCTGATCACTTTTCCGCTCGTCCTGACCAACGAGAGTCATCATCTCATTTGGACAGACGTGGCCCTTGACCCGTCGGGCTTCCCCGGCCTCTTGATCGGCGGCCACGGGATGTGGTTCTGGGTGTCCACTGCCATCGCGTATCTATTCGTGCTGGGCGGCGTTGTCCTGTATCTGCTGACCTACGCCAGAGCGCCGCGTGTGTATCGCCGCCAGATCGGGATCATGGTCGCCGGGTCGCTCGTGCCGCTGGCGGGGAACGCGATCTATCTCGCGGGTCTGTCCCCGTTGCGCGGCCTGGATCTCACGCCGTTCGGTTTTGCATTTTCGGGAATTTTGCTTGCGTTGGGTTTTTTTCGATTTGGCCTGCTCAACCTCGCGCCCATCGCCGCGCAAGTGGTGGTGGACAATCTGCGCGATCCGGTGATCGTTCTCGATGCCCGGAAAAGAGTCGTGAACCTCAACCCGACGGCCCGGCACTTGTTTGGGCTTGGCGACGAGGCTATCGGGCGGAGCGGGGTGGATGTGCTGGGCGCGAGCGACAGCATGCGCCAGCATCTGGAGTTGATGGCGCCGCAGACCGAAGTGGAGATCGCCGAGGGCGACAATCAGCGTTGGTTTGAAGTGGAGACCTCGCCCCTGCTCGACGGGCGCGATCGCGCGCTGGGGAGCGTCATCTTGCTCCACGACATCACCCGCGAGCGCGCTCTGCGCAGTCTGCGCGACGACCTGACCTCGATGCTCGTTCACGATTTGCTTAACCCGTTGGGCACGATCCACACCGCGCTGAAAGTGATCGAGGTGGCCGACAAGGAGGCGGACAAGCGCCCCCCGGATGCCGAACCCGGACGCCACATGGCCGCGCGGAAAGAGGCGATGGAGATTGCGCGCCGGAGCATCGCCCGCGCGCAAACACTGCTCGACAGCCTGCTCGACGTGAACCGGCTCGAGCGGGGCCAGATGCCGGTGAAGCCGGAAGCGATTGCGCCGGCTGAAGCGGCGCGCGCCGTGGTCAGCGAGATGACGCCGTCGGCGCGGGGACGCGGCCTGACGCTTGAGCTCGACGCGCCGGCCTCGATCCCGGCCGTGAACGCCGATCCGCAGTTGCTCGACCGCGTTCTGCGAAACTTGATCGGCAACGCCGTCAAGTTCACGCCGGCTGGCGGCCGGGTCAGACTCTCCGCCCAACCAAATGGCACGGAGATCGTCTTCTCGATTACCGACACGGGCCGCGGCATCCCGTCGTCGGTGGTCGCGCGCCTGTTCGAGAAGTTCGTGCGCGGCCCCGGCCCGGAGCGCGGGTCAGGCCTCGGCCTCGCGTTTTGCAAATTGGCCGTCGAAGCGATGGGCGGGCGCATTTGGGCCGATAATCTTCCAGAGCGTGGCGCGGCCTTCCACTTCACCCTCCCCCAACTCCCCAATCTCTAATCTCTACGTATGCCCGACTACTCTCCTCCTCTCCGCGATCGCCCAACCATGTCTGTGGATGTCGCGATCCTCAGCCTGCGCGAGAACGACCTGCAAGTGCTATTGGTTCGACGCGGCGCGGCGCCGTTCAAAGGCAAGTGGGCTATCCCCGGAGGCTTCGTCAAGCCCGACGAGACTCTGCAAGCGGCGGCGGTGCGCGAACTGGAAGAGGAAACCGGCGTGCGCGACGTCTACGTCGAGCAACTCTACACCTTCGGCGATCCGGGCCGCGACCCGCGCGGGCGCGTAATCACGGTCGCCTACTTCGCCCTGGTGCCTGCCCACGCGGCGCGTGAGCCGCGCGGCGGCGACGACGCAGCCGAGGCCCGCTGGTGGTCCATGTACCAATTGCCCGATCTCGCCTTCGACCACGCGGAAATTCTGGAGTACGCCCTCCAGCGCCTGCGCAACAAACTCGAATACACGGCGGTCGGCTTTCAACTCCTGCCGGCCGAGTTTACCTTGAGCGAATTGCAGACCGCGTACGAAATCGTCCTGGGGGAGCAACTGGACAAGCGTAATTTTCGCCGCCGCATTCTCGAAGCCAAAGTCATTCGCGAGACGCGCAAGTACCGCGAGGGCGTGGGGGGCCGCCCGGCAAAGTTGTATCGCTATCGGGAGGAAAGGCGAGGAGGCTGTTTCCGTAAGCGGGCAGTTTGGCAGGCCGAGGTGAATGCGATAGAATACCGACAGAGATAGTGCGCTGACGGACTGCATGGGAGGGGTCAAGATGACTACGTTGACATTGCCTGATGGCTTGCGAGAGCAATTTGCGCGCAAAGCCCGCGAACTATACGGCGAACGCGGCCCTGTAACGGCACTCGTGGAGGCTGTTGAGCAATGGCTGGCGCGGGCTGACCAACGGGCGATACAGGCCGAACGAGAATTGAATAACAGGGCCTACCGGCAGATGAAGACGGAATTGGAGCAGAAGTATCCCGGCAAGTGTGTGATCATCGCGCACGGGGCTTTTCAGGCCGCCGCCGAATCCTTTGAGGAACTCAGGGGCGTTGCGCCAACAGCGCAGCATCGGCTGGCAATTCGCATTGGCGAAGTTGTTTCACCCATTGTGACACAGAGGGGGCTTATGTTGACAACGTCTCTGCCTGGAAACTGGGAGAGCAATTCGGTGATTTGAGAGTTACGGGGGTAGTAGGTGGCTTTCCACAACAGTTTCATTCCGGCCCTATTCTCCTTTCGTCTCTGGCTGAACCAGTTGGCCGATAACCGCTCGCAGTCGTTGCAGGAATTCGCCGGGAGTCAGGACCGTTACTGAGGTCCGTTTATCTGGATAATAATGCCGCTTGTTGAATGTGAGAAGATAAGGACAATCGTTCAGGGCCGCAGCCGCCAGGATTGGAGCGTCTTCAGGATGCGCTTGGGGGAGAAAGCGGGAAACAGCCTCGGCGGGCGGGTCGTCAACGATCGTCAGCGCTTGCCGAATCAGCGCTCGGAACATGTCAAGCGCGTCGGGCATTTTGTAGCGCAGATTTCGCTCGGCTTCCTCTTTGACTTGCAGGGGCGCAATGCATTCGAGGATAGTGCTCTCCCCGAGTTTGAGGATCAGGTGGCTAGCCCCGGTTGTTGAGAACGCGCCGGCTACCAGAACGTCTGCGTCTACGAGGACTCTTGGAATTCGCGGCGGTGCTGATGCCGTATTGCTCTTTGGCGTAGATTCGGCGCTGCTCATCCAGCCCCTCCAGCAAATCAGCGACGGTTAATCCGACCGCTTTGCGCCGCCGCTCTAGTTCGGCTGCAAGTTTCGGAACCATCGCCGCCTTTGGCGAAAGCACGAACACACCGCCGAGGTCAACCAGTGTCATCGTATCGCCCTCTTGCAGCTTATACCGGGCGCGGAGTTTCGCTGGGAGGGTTACATTGCCGCCTTGTATCTGCAAGACTGTCGTGTTCATTCAACCGCTCCAATCCCTGTCATCTGTCGCCAGTCTAACATGACCGAGCAGATGTGTCAATTTCCGCCCTCGTCTGCCTCGTATTCCCTCTTGACAAGTCGGCCAGATTGACTATATTTAGTGTCTGAATTACACCAATCGGCGGTTCGCCGTCGTGGGGATAAGCGCGTTTGAGGTTGGCGGCGTTTGTAAGGGGGACAACGATTACGACGGTGCTGGCGTCATTGATTACATCTCGGCTGACGATCACGACGGGCCGCGTTCCAGCCTGCTCGGAACCCTCCGTCGGATCGAGACGGGCATCGTAAACGTCACCGCGCTTCATCCTCACTGTCCTTGAGCGCCTGATAGTCGCTTCCAGCAAACTCCTCCGCAATCTTCAAGTTCAGAGATTGAAAGCCAGGATCGTTGGCCATAGCCAACAACTGTGCATCTGTCGCAATTCTTTCCTCGAGTTTGGCGATGAAGGCTTCTATCGCCGCCGCCAAAAGCATGTCTCGATTGCGGGCATAGCCGCGCTCTACGAGACGCTGGGCGCGCTCAAGGAGGCTGAAGGGCAGAGTAACAACCAGTTGAATTTGACGGGGAGTTTCGGTAACCATCTCGGCCATTTTCGTTACCTCATGCCTGGAATCATACTTTTCGTTGAGGGGTTTGACAACCGCATGTGAATTATACAACAGCCTGAGGAAGAGCAAGAAACTTTCATGCGCGGCGAAAATCGCCTCTTGACAACTGAGGCGATTTGAATATACTTAGTGTCAATCATACACCAATTTCGCCTCTGCCGCCTTCTCTCTGTCGCCCAGATTGGTGCAATGAATGGACTTACTGTGGCGCCGCGAACAGGGAGGCGTCTCCGCGCCGCAGGATGCCATGAATCAATATGGAGTTGTTGCCATGACACGTCAAGAACTTTCCATCCCCTCTCACTTTGACCCGGACAAGGTCGGCCAGGTGTGGAAAGTGCCGTATCAGCCCAGGGCGGAAGAAGCCGAGCGATGGGCGAAGGAACACCACATTCGACCCGCCGCCGAAGACAGATTCGCTGTGTGTCTCATAGCCGTGGACGTTCAGAACACTTTCTGCCTGCCCGACTTCGAACTGTACGTCGGCGGGCGCTCGGGCACGGGCGCGGTGGACGACAACCGCCGGTTGTGCGAGTTCATCTATCGCAATCTGGATGTCATCACACGCATCTGTCCGACGATGGACA
>JACQED010000588.1 GCA_016200785.1 Chloroflexota bacterium | reverse complement strand
CCGTTTTCTCTCCGCTGACAGACAACCTCTGGAACTCCCTCGCCCCCTCCGGCGTCTATCTCACAGACCCGGAGGTTACCATGCTCACCCGTCACCCTTTCACCCTCTCACCCCTTCACGTTGTCACCCTTTTCGTGCTGACACTCACACTAGCCTTCCCCCTCACTGCCCGCGCCGACGGCATCGTGATCATCGATCCGCCGCCATGCCCCGTGCCGCTTCTCCCGCCGTGCGTGGACTGCCCGCCCATCTGCCCCACGCCCTTCCCGGTCGCCGATCAACTCGACATCAAGTATCACCGCGTCACCGTGACGATCGAGGATCAGGTCGCCACCACTCACATCGAACAGCTCTTTCACAACCCGAACGAGTGGCAAGCCGAGGGGATGTACGTCTTCCCCCTGCCGCAGGGCGCGTCGGTGAGCGAGTTCGCCATGTGGGTGGACGGCAAAAAGATCGAGGCGCAGATTCTCTCCGCCGACGAGGCGAGGCGCGTTTACGACGACATCGTCCGCAAACGGCGCGACCCGGCGCTTCTCGAATACATCGGGCGCGGCGCGGTGCAGGCCAGCCTCTTCCCCATCCCGCCCGGCGGCGACCGCAAGATCGAACTCGAATACACACAGGTTTTGCCCGTCGAGAATGGCCTCGTTCACTATCTCTATCCCCTCAACACCGAGAAATTCTCGAAAGAGCCGCTCGAAGAGGTGAGCGTTTCGGTGAGCGTGACTTCGGCCGACGCGATCCGGGCGATCTACTCGCCGTCGCACAAGATCGTAATTGACCGGCAGGGCGACTTTCGCTTCATTGCCGGATACGAAGACTCCAACGTCAAACCAGATACTGATTTCGAACTCTACTACAGCGTCACGAAAGAAAGTATCGGCCTGAACCTGCTGACTTACCGCGATCCCTCCGAGGGCGATGGTTTCTTCCTTCTTCTTGCCGCGCCGAGCATCAACGTGGATAAATCGCAAGTCGTCGCTAAGGATGTGATCTTCGTGCTGGATCAATCCGGCAGTATGCAGGGCGAGAAGTTCGCGCAGGCACAGGACGCGCTCAAGTTCGTGCTGAATCATCTCAACGAAGAAGACCGCTTCAACATCATCGCCTTCTCCACCGGCACGCGGCAGTACGCCCGCGAACTGAAACCGGCCTCCGAGGCCACCGACGCCGCGCGTTGGGTCGGCAGCATCGAGGCGGAGGGCGGCACGAATATCAATATGGCGTTGCTCGAAGCCGCCGGCATGACCGAGCAAGAGCGCCCGACCATCCTGATCTTCCTCACCGACGGCCTCGCCACCGAAGGCGTCGTCAAGACCGATCAAATTCTGGAGAACTTCGCCGGGGCCGCGCCGTCGAACGTGCGCCTGTTCACCTTCGGCGTCGGCGACGACGTTGATACGATCTTGCTCGACACGCTGGTTGAACAGCATCACGGCGCAAGCGCCTACGTTCGCCCCGGCGAACGCATTGACGAGGCAGTGTCCGCTTTCTATGCCAAAGTCAGCACGCCGGTGCTCTCGGATATCAAAATTGATTTCGGCAATGCGCTGGTCGAAGACACGTATCCCGACCCTCTGCCCGATCTCTTCGCCGGGAGTCAACTCGTGCTTGTCGGGCGCTATCGCCAGGGCGCGAGCGGGACGATTATGCTGTCGGGGAAGGTGAACGGAGAACAGCGGGCGTTCGAATACGCCGATCAGATTTTCCGCGCGAGCGGCGGCGAGGCATTCATCCCGCGCCTGTGGGCCACGCGCAAGATCGGGTATCTCTTGAATCAGATCAGACTGCACGGCGAGAAGAAAGAATGGGTGGACACGATTGTCGCGCTGAGCGTGCGCTACGGCATCATCACGCCGTACACCTCGTACCTCATCACCGAAGAGGATGTTTTGACCGAGGCCGGGCGGAACGCCATCGCGCAGGATCAATTCAATCAGTTGCAAACGGCGCCCGCCGCGCCGGTCTCGGGCGCTGGCGCGGTCAAGGCCGCCGAGCAGCAGGGCGCGCTCCAGAGCGCCGAGGTGGCCCAGGCTCCCGCGCCGGGCGCCGCTCAAATCGTCAGGATCGTCGGCACGCGAACCTTCCTGAGTGTCGAGGGTGTGTGGACAGACACTGCGTTCGATCCGTCGAGGCAGAAGGCGACGAAAGTGACCTTCGCCTCGGATGACTACTTTAAATTGATCGCCGCCCGCCCCGACCTCGCTCCGGCCTTTGCCCTCGGCCCGCACGTGATCGCGCTCTCCGACGACGTGGCCTACGAAGTGGTGGCCGAGGGTGCAGGCCCGATCGCCATCCTTGAGACGCGCACGCCGGAGCCGACGATCATCGCGAACGCGACGCCTCAACCGGGTCGCACGCCTCTTCCGCCGCTCAAGACGCCTCCCACGCCCGGCACGCCGCCATCGAATCCTCCCGGACCGAACTCCGGCGGCTGTCTCGGATCGCTGATTGTAGTCGGGTTGGTGATCGCGCCGCTGGCTGTCAGACGAATGAGGGCGACGCGCAAATAGGAATCGAGCCGCGAAGACGCGGCCCTCCGAAAAGGGAGGCGACCGCCAAGAGAAAACTTGGCGCGCTTCGCGTCTTCGCGGTTAATCTTTCTGATCGCGACTGGAAGCCTTACAACTCAGGGGGAACCGGCGCAACGAAAGCCGGTAAACGCAAAAGCCGTGGTCGGGTCTATCCTGAACCGATCGGCCGTGCGCGAGGCAAATTCATTGGTATTCCACGCGCCGCCTCGCAGAACGCGATACTGCCCCGAAGTCGGCCCGGTCGGATTCTTCTCAGACGAC
The DNA here is from genome assembly GCA_016200785.1 of Chloroflexota bacterium. Classification (GTDB taxonomy): domain Bacteria; phylum Chloroflexota; class Anaerolineae; order Anaerolineales; family JACQED01; genus JACQED01. Next base: position 5,716 of record JACQED010000588.1, on the reverse strand, counting down.
TCGCTGTAATAGGATTCGCTGTACCAATCCGAGACCCACTCGGATACGTTTCCGGCCATGTCCAACGCACCGTAGGGGCTTGCGCCGTCAGGGTAACTGCCCACCGCAACAGTATCTCGAGAACTGAAGTTCAACAAATTCTTGGTGGGCGCATCTTTGCCCCACGGATACAATCGCTGGTCGGTCCCCGCCGCCGCTTTCTCCCACTCGGCCTCTGTCGGCAACCTCTTGCCAGCCCATTTGCAATAGGTGACCGCGGAATCCCAGACAACGTAGAGGACCGGGAAGTTGTCGAACTTCGTATCGCCATAGTACAGCGAGTGAGAGGCCGAGGACGTGTTGCTCGGCGGCTGACACGCGCCGGCCGCGACGCACTGCGCGTATTGAGCGTTCGTCACCTCGGTGCGATCGATCCAGAAGCCGTCCACGGTGACCTTGTGAACGGGCCGTTCGTCGAGGCCGCCGAGATCGCTGCCCATCAGGAATGACCCGGCAGGGACATACACCAACACGGCTTTATCCACCGGCGAGACCATCGTCGCGCCGGGGGCAACCGTCGCTGCGCCGCCGGCCGGAGAGGTCCCGCCGCCTGTCGGCGTGGCGGCTCCCGCGACGGCGGTAGGCGGCGTCGGAACGGCGTTGGTCGCGACAGTCGTCGCCGTCGCCCGACCCGAGCCAGTGATGAGCGCGAACGCACCGGTTCCCAATGCCAAGAACACAATCACTGCGACGACGATCAGGCCCACGCGCCCGCCGGGAATGGCGGAGAGTAGTCGTTGAAAGCCAGCGCCCGGCCTCGACGCGGCTGCCGCCGCAGATTCGTCGGGCCCGGGCAGGCGATCGCTTGGCTGTCGCCGGACGCCCTGGGCCTCTGGGCGCACGATCTTCAACGTCGGGACAGCTGCCTCAGAGCCGAGCGCCTTCACTTCAGGCAAATCGGCGAGGGCCCGGGCCATTTCACCTGCGCTCGCGAATCGGTTGGCAGGGTCTTTGGCCAACGCTCGCGTCATGAGCGCCTCACATTCCTGTGACAAATCCGGTTTCACCGACCGGATATTCGGCACCGGCTCGACGATGTGCTTGACCGCCAGGCCCATGGGCGTGTCGGCATCGTAAGGCAGGCGGCCGGTGATCATCTCATACAGGATCACGGCCAGCGTGTAAACGTCGGAGCGGCCGTCGAGGGTCTCGCCTTTGGCTTGCTCGGGGGACATGTAGGAGGGAGTGCCCACGATGGCCGTGCCGGTGTACGACGCCGGCGGGCCGGAAATCTTAGCCAGGCCGAAATCCGAAAGGAACGGATCGCCCTTGGAGTCGAAGAGGATGTTCTGCGGCTTGAGGTCGCGGTGGACAATTTTGTGCGCGTGCGCTTCGTCGAGCGCGCCGGCCACCCGGAATAGAATGCGGACGATTTCCGGCCAGGGCATCGGCCCCTCGGAAATCCGCTCGGCCAGCGTGCCGCCGGGCATGAAGCGCATGACGAGGTACGGCTGTTGCACGTATTCGCCGACGTCGTAAACGGGGACGATGGCTTCGTGCTCCAGCGCGGCGATCACCTTCGCCTCGCGCTCAAACCGGCTGCGGAAACTGGGGTCCTGTAGAAGGTAGAGTGAGAGCACCTTGACCGCCACCTGCCGGTCGAACAACGGGTCGTGGGCCAGATATACCATGGCCATCCCGCCCTGCCCGAGTTCACGGATAATTTTGTAGCGTCCGAAAGTTTGGGTAGACATGGGACGCGAATTTTACTGCGATAGCAAAATTGACACAACCACAGCCCTGAGTGTTCATCCCGGAAAACAGCGGCGAGCCCGCGCAAAAGCACCAGGCTCGCCATTCATCGCGTCCGGCGTGAGTCCCCGGCCCCGGATCAGCGAATGAAGAACGACAGAACGACCAACAGCGCGATGAACCCGCCCGCCAGCAGGCCGATGCGTTTCAGGTCGTTGGCGATGTGGGTGTAGTTGGCGTTGATCTGCGCCGGGCTGGAGGCCGCCGCGCGCGCTGGCGCGAGGCCGGCCATGCCGCCGCCTACGTCCCGCGAGGCGGAGCGCGGCGCTGCCTGCTCCACCGGCCCGGTGTAAAGCGGGACGTTCGGGCGGCGGGCCTTCTTTTTCTTGGACATTTCTTGTCTTCCTTATCTTTGCTTTGTTCAGCCTGATTTGAGTTGTCCGATGATGACAACCCGCATATTGTCCACAAGATATGGATAGCACGAAATCAGTGTGACGGTCGCGTTTCGGGTGGAGGCCATCACGCCGACCTCGGTGGGTTGGACGATGCGTTTGTCGGCGACGACGTAAGTGTACTGCTGGGAGGCGGTATAAACCACTATCTCATCGCCGATTTTCAATCTTTCAAGGTCGCGAAATATCTCGCCGAAGATGTCATTGTGCGCCGAGAACACGGCGTTGCCGTTTTTCCCGGGGTCGGCCGTTCCGATGTGCTGGGCAATGCCCTTCTTGAGTTGCTCCCACGTGTCGCCCTGCACGACGGGCGCGTCCACGCCGATGGCCGCGATCACTACGCGCGTGGCCTGCTGGGGGCCGGGCGTCGGGATAACGACCGGCGGGAAGCTTTGCACCAGCGCGCGCAGGTGCTCGGGAATCTCGGCGTCGTTGGGCTGAGCGCCGCCCGGTGACGTGGGTGGCGTGTGGCCGCTCGGCAGAACCACCGCCTCGATCAGCGGCGTCGGCGTGAGCGTCGGCTGGGTGATAGCCTGCGCCACTTCTTGATTGAGATTCTTCAGAACGTCCAGCCCCGAGATGAGCACGAACGCCAGCCCGGCGACGGCGGCGATCTCGACAGCTAGCAGTAGATTATCCCACAGTTTGCGGCGCGGGCGAGAGAGCGATTCTTCGCCCGCCTCCTCGCCGCGCAAACCGCGCGGATCGGCCAGTTCGGGCGAGCCGCCGGCGGCCCGCCCCGACGCGCGGTAGCGTTGAATCTTCTTGAGCCGCGCCTCGCGCTTCTTGATCGCCAAGACGCGTTCGAGTTCTTCGATGGAGAGGTCGTCAACCGAGCGACGGTCTTTCATCGGGAGTTCATTCTTGCGCCTCAATACGGCTTCGTGACGTTTAGACCGGGCAACATGGTGAAGTGTCGATCATTGCTTGTCAACAACACAAGCGAACTGTCCAGCGCCGTCGCCGCGATCAGCGCATCCGGGATCAGTAAGCCATGGCTCTTACTGTATTGCACAATCCAGTCGTAAGCCTGCTTTGAAACAGAGGTCTTAAGTTGTGTCAAACAGTGAGGCGGCCACTGCTACGTCCCCATTGCTGTGCGCGAAGGCGGGCCAGCCAATCCTCCGTGCTTATGCCACGCATATCCTCACGATCTGCCCACATGCCAACCGCTTCCCATTCGCTGACCGGCACGAGCGACACCGTTGCCTGTTGAAGCAAGGCTATTATCCGGCGGCGCATGGCGGCCAATTCATCCATCATCCGGTCAATGTCGGATACAAGCGTCTGAATCTCGGTTGAGACGGACATGGCAACTACCTCCCTTTGGCTCCCACGGCGAAAACCTCTCTCTCAAAAAACCACCGAAACGGCGGCCAATCGAACGCGACGACGCGCAGGGCGGCGAGCAAGCGATTCTCGCGCCGATGCTGCGGCGGGCTGTCAAGCCACACTTGGACACTCTTGAATCCAGCCTTCGCCAATCCGCGCCGCATCCCGATCATGTCCTGTTCGTTGACGTGAACATCCACGTTCGCGGCGATGTTGAAGGCGCGAGGGTCAGCCGGATACCGCGCTCCTTCCCCCATCAGCGTGCGAACGAGCCGGACGACGGGATAAGCATAAGCGTCGTACCAGCGGTTGGGCGCGGTGTGAATCACAATCATTCCACCGCGTTTCAGCACGCGCCCGATCTCGGCGTAGGCCATTTCGAGTTCCCACGGGTGCAAGTGTTCGACCACGTCGAAGAGTAAGACCCGATCGAAAAACTCGTTTGGGAAGGGCAGAATCTTCGCGTCGGCTTGGGCCAGGCCCGTCTTGCCGGGAGCCTGCTTCTCGTTCGCAATCACTTTCTGCGCCAGCGACACGGCGACGGGCGCGTAGTCAACGCCATAAGCGTCCGCGCCCAACTGGGCGCAGTGGCGCAGGATTTCGCCCCGCCCACAGCCCACGTCCAGCACCTTCATCCCCGGCGTCACAGCCGCCACCGCGAAGGCTTGCGTCAATCGCCGTGAAAGGTGCGCGCCTTCGCTGGCCAGGAATTCGTCGTAGCCTTCGCAGGCGGTGAGAAAATATTGTTCGGTGTAGACTGAGGGAGAGACGGGCGGCCGGGCGTTGGCTGACGACGACATCGCGGCGATTATACCGCAGATGGCAGTTGGCGTATCGCGTATAGCGTATCGCCCAATGCGCCTTCGTCAGCCCGAGCCTGCAATACGCCATCGGCGGAAAGCTATCAGCAATCTGCCATCCGCCGTTTGTCCCGGTGGCAGGGCTGTGCTATAACTTCAACAATGGAGACGCGTCATGGCACTCAGCGGTAAAGGCTTCTTCACTTGGAAACTGACGAACTGCGAGGGCGGCGATCCGCAACGCATCGCGCGGCGGGCGGCCGATGCGGGATTGTCGCACGTTCTGATCAAAATCGCCGACGCCACCAGTGCGTTTGGCGACCCCGGCCTCAATCGCGCGGTGACGGACGCGCTGCACGCGCGAGGGATTCAAGTGTGGGGCTGGCAATACATTTACGGCAGTGACCCGGCGAACGAGGCGCGTGTCGCGGTGAATCAGGTGCGCGCCCTGGGGCTGGACGGCTTCAGCATTGATGCCGAGTCGGAGTACAAGCGGGCGGGCAAAGAGGCCGCGGCGCGGACGTTCATGAGCGAACTGCGCGCTGGCCTGCCGGACACGCCCGTCGCGCTCAGTTCCTTTCGTTACCCCACGTACCACCCGACCCTTCCGTGGTCGGCCTTTCTCGAAAAGTGCGACTACAACATGCCGCAAGTCTACTGGGAGCAGGCGCACAACCCGGAGATACAACTGCCGCGCTCGGTGACCGAACTCCTTACGCTCAATCCGCCGCGCCCGGTGTTCCCGACCGGCTCGGCCTACGGCGCGGGCGGCTGGGAGGCCACGCCCGACGATCTGCGGCGCTTCCTGCAATCGGCGAAAGACCTCGACTTGGCGGGAGCAAACTTCTACAGCTGGGATTGGGCCGGAGCGCCGAATAAGACGGCGATGTGGAACGTGGTTGCGAATTTCGATTGGCCTCCTTCACCTCCCCCCGCGCCGAGTCCTCAGCCAATTGACGCCGGGACTCAACTGGGAAGCGACGACATCGTCTATGCCCTCTTCGACGCGCTCAACTCGCACAACGTCGAACAGATCGTCGCGCTGTATCAGCCGAATGCAGCGCACGTCACCGCCCAACGGACGATCGTCGGCGCGGACGCACTGCGCCAGTGGTATACCGATCTATTGAACAATCAATTGCAGGGCGGCGCGTTCACGCTCACCAATGCCGAGGGCAACGGCGCTCACCGCCGCTTCACCTGGGCCGCCGACTCATACAGCGGCCATGTCGAGGATGGGGACGATACGCTGGGGGTGAGGGAGGGGTTGATACAGTATCAGTATACGAGTTTTACGGTGGAGAGGTGAGATGTTTCTGCGTATCACGTACGTTCGCCACATTCAAGACTATTGCCTGGAACTGACATTTACCAACGACGTTCGGGCCGAACTGGATT
>JACQED010000587.1 GCA_016200785.1 Chloroflexota bacterium | reverse complement strand
TCAATGCCCAACAGCGAGAGATGCGCGCCCGAGTCGACCGCCGCGCCGCCGACGTGAACGAGCACCTGTCGGCCATTGGGCGACCACGACCAGTAGTAGGGCTGGCCGGCATCCAATGTCTTCGCATCGCCTCCGCCCGCCGGCACGAGTTGCAGTTTCAAACCGGAAGACCCTGTGTTCGACGACAGGAACGACACGTTCCTGTTGTCGGGCGACCAATACAAATAGAACGGGACGGTCTTGGGATCGGAGAAAGCCTGTACGAGGTTTTTCCCGTCGCGGTCGGCGGTGTAGAGCGCCGCCGACGGTTCGCCGTTTTCGACCTTCAACTCGACGAAGGCGATCTTCTTGCCATCCGGCGACCACGCGGGAAAATCGTAGTAGCGCCTGGCGCCGTCGCCGCTGAGCGCGGCGTCCTTCGTGATCTGCTTCTCGTCGCCGCCGGCCTGATCCATTGTGTAGACGTTGCCGTCGGCGCCGAGGTAGACGATGTGCCCGGACTTGCGGGCGAAGGTGGACAGAAGAGGGTCCTGCGGTACCCGCACGCCTTTGGGCAGGCAGGCGGTCAAGGCCAAAGCCGTGAAGACCCACAGCCCCAATACCCAACTCCCAAGTCTACGACCAGTATTCATTTCAACCTCCCCGCGTCACCGCGTTGAACCATTATATTCTACCAATCGGTTGTCGGCAGTAGCCTCCACCACTGCGGAGATTGCCGCCGCGCATTACCTCACACTGACCTCGCCCACTCCGCCGTCGATCTCCAATTCCGCCCGATTGGTCGCCGACTCGAAGCCTGAAGACTCATACGTGCCATCGCGCCGGGAGAATCTCGATTGATCGACATTAAGCGCGCCCAGCCCCATCCGGCCCCGGATGCGCGCGGCGACGCCATCGGGCACTTTGACTCTCACCGCCGCCGCGCCGGCCGCGATTCTGACCCGCGTGAAACCGGCCTGCGCCGGCAAGGTAATGTCGGTGGCGCTGGCCCCCGTCTTGAGTGCCAGATCGGTCACGCGGAGTGCGGAGAGATCGAGGTCGCAGTTCGACGCGCCGGTTTCCAGCGAAAGCGAGAGAGAGATATTCGGATTGAGGCTCATCTCCCAATCCAGCCCGCCGCGACCGAACTCGCCCGGCCACATCCACGGCCCCCAGCCCGGCGGGTCCGATCGCAAAGTCACTTCGATCCGGTCACCACTGCGGTACACTTGCTTGTCGAGACCGCCGTCGAAGGTTCCAGCGAACAGGACCGCCGGATCGCCCCCGGCCCGGACAGTGAGTCGGCCTGCGCCGTGCCTGAGAACGATCTGCGCGCTCGTCGCGCCGTCGAGGGGAAGCGAGTCGTTCACCGCTCCCCCGCTCCACAATGGTGAGCCGGTCGCGGCCGGTCGCCTTCTATTCCACCGTAGGAGGAGATTGACCCCGACTGAGACGAGCAGCAACGGCCATATCCAGCCCCACGCACTGCCGGGCAGGAGGCCGAAGTTGTCCAGCATGAACAACACGCCGGCGACGATCAAGAAGATTGGCCAGAAGAATCGCGAGCTCATAACCTTTGCTCCCTAATCGCCGATCATGACTCCGCCCACTCCGGGATCGGGCGACAACACAGCACGAGTTGCCGCGCCGCCGAGACTTCGTCGAGGCGCGAGATCGGCGCGGAGTGAGGCGCGGACTTCAACACCTCCGGGTCGCGGTGCGCTTCGTCGGCGATCTGCAACAGCGCGTCGGCGAAAGCGTCCAGCGTTTCTTTGCTCTCCGTCTCGGTCGGCTCGATCATCAAGGCTTCCTTGACGATCAAAGGGAAATAATTCGTGGGGGGGTGAAAGTTGTAATCCATCAGCCGCTTGCTGATGTCGAGCGCGTGCACTGTCGAGTCGGCCCAGTGCCCTTCGACGACGAACTCGTGCTTGCACACACGGTCGTAGGGCAGATGGTAAGCGTGACGAATCTTCGAGAGCAAGTAATTCGCGTTGAGCACGGCCATCTCGGAGTTGGCGCGCAGGCCGCTCGCGCCGTGAACGCGCATGTAAGTATAGGCCCGCACGTGCATGCCGAACTGGCCCTGGAAGGCTTTCATGCGCCCGATGGTCTTCCTGGGCTTGACGAACCCGTACAGAGGCGGCTCGTCGTCGCGCCCCTCCTCGACGATGTCCACCACCGGGTCGGGCAGGAAGTCCACCAGCCGCGCCGAGACGCCCACCGGCCCCGAGCCCGGCCCGCCGCCGCCGTGCGGCGTGGAGAACGTCTTGTGTAAATTATAGTGCATCACGTCGAAGCCTAGATCGCCGGGCCGGGCGATGCCGACCATCGCGTTCATGTTTGCCCCGTCGCCGTACACCAGCCCGCCGCAGTCGTGAACGAGCTTCACCACTTGTTCGATGTGCTCCTCGAAGAGGCCGAGCGTGTTCGGGTTGGTGATCATCAGGCCGACGACGGTGTCGTCGCAGGCTTGACGCAAGGCTTCGAGGTCGATGTTGCCGCGCGCGTCGGAGGGCAACTCGACAACTTTGAGGCCGCTCATCGTCGTGCTGGCCGGATTCGTTCCGTGCGCCGAGTTGGGGATGAGAATCTTCGTGCGCTTCGTATCGCCCCGATCGAGGTGATAAGCGCGCATCATCAGGATGCCGGTGAACTCGCCGTGCGCGCCCGCCGCCGGTTGAAGCGAGACGCCGGCGAACCCGCCGATCTCCTTCAGCCAGTCCTGCAGTTCGTACATCAGGGCGAGGTTGCCCTGCACGGTGTTCGGGTCTTGCAGTGGGTGCGACCCGGCGAAGCCCGGTAGCCGGGCGGTGTCTTCGTTGAGCCGGGGATTGTATTTCATCGTGCAGGAGCCGAGCGGATACAGCCCCTTGTCAATGGCGTAATTCATTTGCGACAGCCGGAGATAATGCCGCACCACGTCGAGCTGGCTGACTTCGGGCAGGTCGAGCGCGTCCGCGTCGCGCAACAGATCGCTCGGCAGTCCTTCGGCCAGCGGCACATCCGGCTCCGGCAGTGTCACCCCGCATCGTCCGGGGGAAGTGAAGTCATAGATGAGAGGTTCGGTCATGGTCTAATCTCCAAATCCCAAATCCCAAGTCCCAAATTCCAAAATCCCTAAACCCTAATCCCCGCTTAATTCCCCCAACGCCGCCACGAGTCCGTCTATCTCCTCCCTCGTGTTCATCTCCGTCACCGCCAACAGCATGTGCCCGTCGAGGTGGGCGTAGTCCTGCCCCAGATCGTAGCCACCGATGATGCCGTGCTCGTCGAAGAGGTGGGCATTGATCTCGGCCACCGGGATCGGGCACTGCACGGCGAACTCTTTGAAAAATGGCTTGTCGGTCCGCACACGGTAGCCCGCCAGTTTGGCGATCTCCTGCGCGGCGTAGTGCGACTTGTGGTAGCACAGTTCGGCCACCTTGCGCATCCCGTTCTTGCCCATCGTCGCCAGATAGACCGTGGCGGCAATCGCGACCAGGCCGGAGTTGGTGCAGATGTTGGACGTGGCCCGCTCGCGCTTGATGTGCTGTTCGCGCGTCGCCAGCGTGAGCACGAAGCCGCGCCGCCCCTGCGCGTCGTGCGCCTCGCCGACCAGCCGCCCCGCCATCTGCCGCACCAGCGATTTGCGCGTGGCAAAGAAGCCCAGGTATGGCCCGCCGTAGGAGAGCGGAATGCCGAGGGACTGGCCCTCGCCCACCACGATGTCGGCGCCATACTGTCCCGGCGGCTTCAAGATGCCCAGCGAGATCGGATCGCACATCACGCACAACAGCGCGTCATTGCCCGCGCTGTGCACCGTGTGCGCGAGGCCGGCCGGGTCTTCGATCTGCCCGAAGAAGTTCGGCGATTGGACGATGAAGATCGCCGTGTCGCCGTCGAGCATCTTCGTCAGATCGGCGATGTCGGTGTCCGGCTCCTCGTCGCCCGTGACCGTCAGCCCCATGCCCTGAACGTAGGTGCGGATCACGGCACGATACTGCGGATGAACCGCTGGCGAAACGACGACCTTGCGGCGCGTATCCTTGAAATGGCTTACCGCCATAATCACCGCCTCTGCCAACGAGGTCGCGCCATCGTAGTGCGAGGCGTTGCTCACCTCCATGCCGGTGAGCGCGCAGATCATGCTCTGGTATTCGTAGATCGTCTGGAGCGTGCCCTGGCTGACTTCAGGCTGGTAGGGAGTGTAGCCGGTGAGGAATTCGCCGCGCAGGATGGTGTGGTTGACGATCGACGGGCTGAAGTGGTTGTACGCGCCCGCGCCGAGGAAGCAGGCGAACTGTCCGGCCGAGGCATTCGACTCGGCCAGTTCGGTCAACTCCTGCATCACTTCGAGTTCCGACAGCGGGCCGGGCAGGTCGAGCTTGGGGAAGCGCACCCGCGCCGGGACGTCGGCGAATAAATCCTCGATGCCTTTGACGCCGACGGACGCGAGCATCGCCGCCCGATCGGCATCGGTGTGGGGAAGGTAAGACATCCTAATGTGCCCTTTCCTTGCAGTAGGCCTCGTAGGCCGCCGCGTCCATCAGCGCTTTGAACTCGCTCGCGTCGGACGGCGTGAATCTGACCATCCACGCTTTGCCGTACGGGTCTTGATTGACGGCTTCGGGCGTCTCCGACAACCCCTCGTTGATCTCGGTGATCGTGCCGCCAATCGGCATATACACCTCGGCGGCCGCCTTGACCGACTCGACCGAAGCGAATGACTCGCCGTTCTTGAGTGTCTTGCCGACCGCCGGCAGTTCGACGAACACGATGTCCGAGAGTTGCTCCTGTGCGTAGTCGGTAAGGCCGGCAGTCGCCGTGTTTCTGTCCAGCCGTACCCATTCGTCGTTCTTGGTGTAGCGGAGATCTGCGGGGAAATACATAGGGGCCTCCTGTGAGCCATACTGTTTTCAAAGAAACAAAAAGGGGACGCACGCAAACAATGCTGTGCGTCCCCCTGTGCTGGACCTGAGAGATTCTCTAAATTGCTGATTGTCGATTGCCGATCTGTGATTGAGCCTTCCAATCAGCAATCAGCAATCAGCAATCCACAATCAGATTGCCCCGTCGGTGTCATGGACAGTCATCGCGACTGATTTCCATTGACTTTCCAGAGGGTTCGGGAAGCGCGGTCCTTTTACCTGAGAGTTTCGCGGCGGCCAACAGCGTCGGTCTCGTTTGCCCCTTCGGTGCGCACGATGTGGGTAAAGTGTCGGGTGGCGTTATCGCTCGTCACACGTCACTCGTCACACTTGCCACTCGGCGTCTCTCCCCCGCTCCCGATGACATCCCTATTCAATTGTGCGGCGAACGCGGGCATTCTAAGACGCCCGGCTCGAAAAGTCAAGCGGAGAACAAGCGCGGGACGCGCGTCCCGATGCCTGTCGTCACGTCGTAATTGATCGTTCCCCAGCGCCGGGCCACGTCCTCGGCGGTGATGACCTCGTCGCCCTGCCGGCCGATGAAGACCACCTCGTCGCCCATTGTTGCATTTGGTGCTTCGGTGACGTCGAGCATCGCCTGATCCATACACACGCGGCCGACGACCGGCACGCGCCGCCCGCCCACCAGCGCCTCGTTCGGCGCGCCGCGCCGCAGGCCGTCGCCGTAGCCGAGCGGGACGGTCGCGATACGCTCCGGGCCGCGCGTCACGTACTCATTCCCGTAACCCACCGGATGGCCGGCTGGCAGGGCCTTCACCTGAGCGATGCACGCCTTCCACGCCAGCGCGGGTCGAAAGTCGCCAGGGCAGGGCACCACATCCGAGGGGTGCATTCCATACATCGCGATGCCGACCCGCACCAGATCGTAGCGCGCCGACGACAGCCTCAGCGCCGCCGCCGAGTTCGCCGCGTGAAGGATCGGCGGGCAGGCGCGCGCGAGGCGCAGGGCTTCGACCACTTCGTCGAATTTTTCAATCTGACCCACCGTGTAAGACGGGTCGGCGGCGTCGGCCGTCGAGAAGTGGGTGAAGAGGCCCTCGACCGCCAGCCCGGTGATGCCTTGCAGTGCGCGGGTGAACAACGGCGCGTCGTCCGCAGTCATGCCGAGTCGCCCCATGCCGGTGTCTACCTTCGAATGGACGAGCGCGGTGCGGCCCTGCGCTCTGGCGATGGCCGCGTACGCTTTCGCGAGATCGAAATCGTAGACAGTCAACGACAGGCCCCGCGCAATCGGCTCTTCGGCCAGATGCGCCGGTGTGTAGCCGAGAACGAGGATGCGCGCGTTGATGCCAGCCCGCCGCAGAGTCAATCCCTCGCCCGCCGTCGCGACGCCCAGCCACGTGGCCTCGGCCTCGACCGCCGCCCGCGCCACTTCGATCATGCCGTGGCCGTAGGCGTTCGCCTTGACGATGGCCATGACTTTCGTGTGCGGGCCTACGATCTCGCTCATCCGGCGCAGGTTGTGCTGAATGGCCGAAAGATTGATTTCGCAGAAGGCTGGACGAGGCGGGAGTGAAGTCATCGATCGACCCTATCGCAGTAGAGCCACAAGTTGCCAGCCGCGCATCAGCTCCTGCTTGACTGCGGCAGTGTCGTGTGTTTCAACGAGTTTCGTTTGCATCGCCAGGCTGGCGTCGAACTGATCCGCGAACGCTCCGCCGCCCTCCTGCCGAATCCGGGATGCGGTGCGCCGCCAGATTGATTTCAATTGGGCGAAGTCGCCCAGCATCACCTGCGGATCGCCCCGATCGGCGTCGAGCCACACTTGCCGCTCGAGCATTGCCAGCCGGCGCAGGTCGCTTGTGGGCGGAGGCGTGTAAACGTCGTACAGGTCGGCAATGGCCGCGCTGACGAGGTTCGCGGCCTGCAATGTGCCCGGCGCGTCGTGCGCCGCCGACTTCGCGGCGAGATCGGCCAGCGCCGCGTCGAGCGAATTGAGCGCGGCCTGCGGCGCGCCCGCCGAGGATATCTCGCCTCCGCGCGCGTACCACGTTGCCGTCATACGAGTCACCTGGGCCGCCACCTCGTTCCACTGGCCAGCCGGCGCTAGCCTGAAAATGGCGTCCACGCCGGCTTCGAGATCGGCGAGCGCAGGATGCACGCCGTTGCTTCCCGAAGCAGCGGGCAGGGCCGGAGGCTGGATGGATTGCGGCGTTGGCAGGACCGAATCCGCTGTCGAGAGTGCGCTGGTCGTCGCAGGCGCGCAGGCGGCGAGGATGAACGAGACGATGAGTAGCCCAACCACTTGCAACACTACGCCGCTATCCCGAGGATGAGTACCGGTATGTCGATGTTGGCAACTCCTCGATGTTCCAAATCCCAGACAAATTGCTCGAAGTACGAAACCCCGGTTGCCATTTCATCAGCAAAGGCTTTGAGGGGGACGATTTCAATACCCACATCAATTAAGCCCATGTTGTGAAAGATGGTCATCTTGGCGCAAACGTTGTAAACCATGAAGGCATACTTGCCGAACTGGACTTCTATTCCCACGCGATTTTTCACGAAGTCCACTTCTCGAAACGGACGTGGGCGTCTAGTCTTTTTCGTGGACGAGGTTGAGGTGCTATATGCGGGGGTGTAATACTGAATTGGGTATTCACATAGGACTTTGTGTCTCTGCCAGCCTCGGGCTTCAAACTCTGCCTTGAAAGCTTTGTTCAATGCTCCCGGCTTGTAAAGCTTCCTGCCGGGCATGGTCTTTTCCTTACTGACTTTGGTCTTATGCTTTGAAGAATCTATTGCGGCGATGATCTGCTCTGTCTCTTCTAGTTCAGAGCTGAACCTGGACCGGATGGCGTCTTGACCGCCATGGAACGAGTAGATGCCCGCGATAATCACTTGTATTTCCCTTTTCGCTCGAGAAGTCTACCGCGCGAGATGTCTTTCCACTCGTCGGGGATTTGAGCAACTTTTTCTTTGCCAGTTGGAACATGCACGGGCCTGCCGACTGGCCTGACCGTTAGTGTGCCATTAAGGCATGCGGCAAGGCGATCGCGGGCAATTGCAACGTACTCGGCCTCTTTTTCACTGCCCATCGCTCGTCGGTTATGCATGGCCGCGGCAATGAGCGAGGACCCCACCCCGGCAAACGGATCAAAAACCCAGTCGCCTTCTCGGGTTAGCGCCAATACGCAACGCTCCACGAGTTCAACGGGGAACTGGCAAGGGTGAATCGTTTTCTCCGGGTGATTTGATTTCACGTTGGGAATGTTCCAAAGGGCTTCTTCCCAATCCCTGACTACCGCTTCCCATACATCGGAAGGGTTTTTGCCTTTTGGGTTGCCTGATGGCTTGCCTTTGTTGGGGCCTTTGTAGTGGCGCTTGCCGGGATACTTTGACGGCACCCGAACGGAGTCCAGATTGAATACGTAGTGGTCGCTCTTGGTAAACCACAGGATTGTCTCATATCGACCCGAAAACCGCTTGGAGGCGTGCAATCCGTGTCCAAAGTGCCAGACGATTCTGTTCCTCAGAAACAAGCCGAGCTTCTTGAAGATGCCGTAGTAAAGAATATCAAGGGGAAAGACCTCTCCATCCTCCACGAAATTGCCCACCTGCCAGCAGATGCTACCGTCGTCTCTGAGAACTCGAACTAAACGGGCGATAGTTTGGGATTGTGTTTCAAGATATTCGCCGATAGAAACACGGTTTTCATACTCCTTCCCCAGATTGTAAGGTGGGGACGTAATGACAAGACTCACCGTGCTATCGGGTATCGTCGCAAGAAACTCGTGTACGTCACCTTGATAGAGAACGAGGCTGGCCGTTGGGGCGAAACGGTTGTCAATCGGTGCTTGTGTGCCGAAGAGGGGCAAGTTCTTCATGGGACTCGCACGAATCTCCTGTCAGTTTCTGGGTTGATGATACAGGTTGTGACTGAGTTGCGCAAGAGCATGGCCTAGGCGGCCATTGCGACACCCGAGCGCCGCATCTGCGATCGCCAGATGTGCTGACAGGCGTTTCGTTTACGCCGAAGAAGGAGACCCCCTCCTGTCACTGTGGTGTGACATCGGGAGAGGGGGCCGGGGGTGAGACTTACGCCTTCACGATCAACGCCGTCACCATTCCGAACATGCCGTGCGCCGACTCGGCGTGGGTGAGAATGTGGCAGTGGAAGGCCCACACACCCGGCTCGTTCGCCTCGATCAGCACGTCGTACCGTTCGCCGGGAGCGATGAGGATCGTGTCGCCCAAGTACGGCTGTGGCAGAGGCCAGCCGTCTTTGGCGAATACGCGTTGGGGAATGCCGTGCAGGTGCATCGGGTGGATCTGCAGACCCTCGTTCATGTAACGGACGCGAATCTTCTCGCCGAGTTTGGCGACGATCGGCTGGGTGTACGGAAACGACTTGCCGTTGATCGTCAACCCGATGCCGGCGTCGTTCAAGACCATGGTGTAGTCGCTGTCGAACGCCGGCTCAACACTCTTGTCCTTCGGCTCGATGATGAACGCGCCCATCAAGCCTTTGGTGACCTGCTCCGCCGCATTGTGATGGGAGTGATACATGTGCGAGCCGGGGTTCTTGGCAGTGAACTCGTAGGTGAAAGACTCGCCGGGCTTGACGGGCGGCTGGGTGATGTAAGGCACGCCGTCCATGCTGTTGGGCACCAGCACCCCGTGCCAGTGGATCGAAGTGCTCTGCGCCATTTTGTTCGTCAAGACCACGCGAACCTTATCGCCCTCGACGACTCGAATCTCCGGGCCGGGCACGCGCCCGTTGTAGGCCATCGCCGCCATTGCTTGACCCGGCGCGACCTCCCACTGTAAGTCCTCGCTCGTCACTTCGAAGACTTTGACGTCGCCGTCCATCTTGAAGTCGAGCGCGTGCTTCCAGAAGGTCGCATCCTTGCCGGCTCCGTCGACGAATGTCTTGACGCCGGCTTCGTGCAGTTTATCCATGTCGCCTGCGCCGCCGGCCGCGGGTGTGCCGCTCATGTCCGGCACCGCCGTCGGCGTCGGCGCAGACGCCGGCTTGCATGCCGCCACGAGTCCTGCGCCCGCTCCGGCCAGACCGGCGATCTTCAGAAAATGCCTGCGGGATAGGTTTAGGGGGTTCATCGGTTCTTTTCCTCTCCTGATAATTTGGACTTAAACTCTCTACGAATGCCCCGGCATGATAATCGCATGAGTTCGCCCCTTGTAATGACGAACGTCATTTTCCCCGACGCCGTTTGTCACCCAAAACATCGCGAGTGTATAATCACCATCCCCGCCTATGACAGCTCAAGTCGCGCTCGTCCTTGTCATCCTTCTGTCTGCCGCCGCGCTCTTCATCACCGAAGCCGTGCGGGCTGATCTGGTCGCGCTAATCGTGCTCGTCGTGCTCGCCCTCACCGGCCTCGTCAATCCGACCGAGGCGTTCTCCGGCTTCAGCCGGCCCGCGGTCATCACCATCCTCGGGTTGTTCATTCTCACCGAAGGACTGGAGCGCACGGGCGCGACGCGGCGCATCGGCACCCGCCTGTTGCGTCTCGGCGGCGCGAGCGAAGGGCGGATGACGCTGGTGATCATGCTGGCCGGCGCGCTCCTTTCGCTGGTCATGAACAACATCGCCGTAGGCGCGGTTCTGCTCCCGGCGGTGATGGGCATATCACGGCAGACGCAGGTAAAACCCTCGCGCCTGCTCATGCCTCTCTCGTTCGCGACGATGCTCGGCGGTATGGCGACCCTGCTAACAACCGCCAATATTCTGGTCAGCACTGCCCTGCGCGATCGCGGCTTTGTCCCGTACGGCCTGCTCGACTTCGCGCCCGTCGGCGTGCCCATCGTCGCCGCCGGGATTCTCTACATGATACTAGTGGGCCGCCGCTGGCTGCCCGAACGCTGGCCGGGCGATCAGTTCACCGCCACGCAGGCTCTGCCCAACGAGTTGGCCGACCTCTATCGTTTGCGCGAGGACGTGTGCGCCCTCTACGTCAAGCCGGGTTCGCCGATGGCCCGATTGAGCCTGGAGGCGGGCCAGTGGGGCGAGCGTTTGGGGTTGAACGTGATCGCCGTATCACGAGGCGGCAAAGTCGCGCTCGCGCCGCCCAAGAGTCACGAAATCATCGAAGGCGACATCGTGATCGTCGGGGGGCAGACGGACGATGCCGAGCTGTCTCCCTTCGGCCTGCGGCTGACGATCGACCCGGATTGGGGCGGGGAATTCCACTCAGACGAAATCTCGCTGGTCGAAGTCGTCCTGGCGCCGCGCTCGACGCTCGGCGAGCGCACGCTGCGCGAGATCCACTTTCGCGAGAAGTTCGGGCTGACCGTACTCGCGATCTGGCGCGCCGGGACCGCCATTCGCGATTCGCTGGCCGAAGTCCCGCTTCAATTTGGCGATGCTCTGCTGGTGCAAGGGCCGCTCGCCAAGATTGACGTCCTACGGCACGAGTCCGATTTTCTCGTCCTCTCTGAAAGCGGAGAGGAAGCGCCGCGACAATCCAAAATCCGACCGGCGATTTGGATCGTGGCCGGCGCGTTGGCCCTCGCGGCCTTCGGCGTCTTGCCCATCGCCGAGGCGGTAATGCTCGGCGCGGTGTTGATGATCCTTGCCGGCTGCTTGGGTCTCGACGAGGCTTATCGTTCCATCGAGTGGCGGGCGATTTTTCTGATCGCGGCGATGTTGCCGCTGGGGATCGCGATGGACAAAAGCGGGACGGCCTCACTGCTCGGACAATTGCTCGTCGGCACGATCGGCCGCTTCGGGCCGCTCGCGTTGACCGGCGGCCTCCTGATCCTCACGACCCTCCTCGTGCAAGTGATGGGCAACGTGACGACGGCGGTCATCCTGGCGCCGATCGCCATCGCCGCCGCATCGCAGATCGGCGCCGACCCGCGCGGTGTGGCGATGGCCGTGGCCCTCGGCGCGTCAATGGCCTTCCTCACCCCCGTCGCCCACCCGGTCAACGTGCTCGTCATGGGGCCGGGCGGGTACACCTTCCGCGACTATACGCGAGTCGGCTGGCCGCTGACGGTGCTGTTGATGATCGTGGCGCTGATCGCCCTGCCGTTGTTTTGGAAGATCGGGTGAGGGAGTATAATGCGCCCGATGCCCGAACCTGAGATTCGCACCCCCACGCCCGAAGAACTGCGCGAATGGGAAGCCGAGTTCGAAGCCGCCGCGCGCCGGCCGTTGAAACTGCGCTTCAAGTACGCCTTCATCAAAACTTACAAGCCAGTGCTCGACGATGCCGAATACCGTTCGTGGGAGACTACTGCGGAATATCGCGAGTGGTGCGAGAAGAATCTGCCGAGTTGGTTGGGCTATGGCCGCACGATTTGAATACACTCAGGCGGAGGAAATCCGTGACACCTTCGCACGACACGGCGTTCGCTATTTGTTCATTGGAGACACGGGCGCAGTCTTGCTAGGCTTTCCCGACGCGGGCGCGGCAGCCGAAGTGTTTCTCGAATTGACCGAGGCCGACGGCGCGGCGGCGGTGGAAGCCCTACGCGACCTAGGCTTCGCGCTCACCGATGAGCAGGCCGCCGAAATCCAGCGCGGCAAAGATTTCGTCCAACTCAAGAACGGCCCGTTCGACCTCGATTTGATCTTCGCCCCCGACGGGATCGAGACGTTCGACGATGCATGGAAGCGGCACGTCGAAGTCGAGGGCTTCCCCGTCTGCCATCCCGACGACATCATCGCCAGCAAAGCGGCCACGGGGCGCGTGAAAGATCGCGAGTCGTTGCCGCGGCTCAAGGCATTTCGGGATTACTGGGTGACGCAGAAACGCTGAGTATGTTTGAATTCACAGTTGTTGCCCGCGATCCCTCCACCCGCGCCCGCGCGGGTGTTTTTCGTACGCCGCACGGCGACATCCTGACGCCCATCTTCGCCCCGGTCGGCACTCAAGCCACAGTTAAGGCGCTGACGCCGACGCAGGTGGCCGACGCCGGCGCGACGCTCGTCCTCGCCAACACCTATCATCTCTATCTCCGGCCCGGCGACGAATTGATCCGCGACCTCGGCGGCCTGCACCCATTCATGCAATGGCCCGGCCCGATCCTGACCGACAGCGGCGGCTTTCAAGTCTTCTCGCTCTCTGACACGCGCAAAGTGGACGCCGACGGCGTGACTTTCAAGAGCCACATTGACGGCTCGATGCACCGCTTCACACCGGAGAAGTCGATCGCCATTCAAGAAAACCTCGGCGCGGACATCATCATGGCCTTCGACGAATGCCCGGAGCCGCTGGATCGGGAGTACAACGAAGAAGCCCTCGCCCGAACCCACACGTGGGCCGAACGGTGCCAGGCGGCGCAGACCCGAAGCGATCAGGCGCTCTTCGGCATCGTGCAGGGCGGCGCCTTTGCCGATCTGCGTCAACAGTCGGCGGCGTTCATCGGCGGCCTCGGCTTCCCGGGCAACGCCATCGGCGGCCTTTCCGTTGGCGAGACGAAAGAGCAAATGAACGCGATGCTCGAAGTCGTGGATCGCGCTCTGCCCGAGGACAGGCCGCGCTACTTGATGGGCGCCGGGATGCCGGAGGATTTGGTGAACGGCGTGATGCGGGGCGTGGACATTTTTGACTGCGTTCTGCCCACGCGGCTGGCCCGAAACGATGCGGCCCTCACGCGCGCAGGCCGTCTCAACATGCGAAACGCGCAATTCACCCGCGACGAAAGCCCGGTCGAACTCGGCTGTGATTGCTATTGCTGCGCCAACTTCAGCCGCGCCTACGTCCGCCACCTGATCCTCGCGGGTGAAATGCTTGCCGCGACACTGCTCTCGATTCACAACATCCACATGCTCGTCACACTCGCCCGCGAAATGCGGGAGGCGATTATTGCCGGAACGTTCGCGCAATTCGTCGAAGCGTTTTGTCAAGGAGTCATCTCATGCTGATCTTGCAAGCGATCGTATTGGGCATCGTGCAAGGCTTGACCGAGTTCATTCCCATCTCGAGTTCCGCGCACCTGATCGTCGTGCCGTGGTTGTTCGGCTGGACGGCTCCGGCGCTGACGAGTCTGCCGTTTGACGTGGCCCTGCATCTGGGGACACTCATCGCCGTCCTGTGGTTCTTCGCCGAGGACTGGGTGCGGCTCGTGCGGGCGGGGTTTGCCAGCATCGTCGAGCGACGGATCGGCGGCGACCTCGACCGGCGGCTGGCGTGGCTGTTGGTCGTCGGCTGTATTCCGGGAGGCGTGGTAGGTGTGCTGGCCGAGAGCAAGATTGAGAAGCTGTTCCACGAACCCAACACACCCATCAAAGCCTCGGCGATGATCGTGATGGGCATCCTCATCGCGGTGTTGGGCGTGGCGCTCTTCGCCGCCGAGCGGATTGCGCGGCACGAGCGCGGCGCGAGCGCGGTGTCGTTCAAAGATGCCGTCGTCGTCGGCATCGCGCAGGCGTTGGCGATTTTTCCCGGCGTGTCGCGATCCGGCAGCACCATCACGGCCGGCTTGTGGCTTGGGCTTGAGCGTGAGACCGCCGCGCGTTTCTCCTTTTTGCTGTCCGCGCCCATCATCGCCGGAGCGGGTCTCAAGAGTCTTCTGGAGGTCTACGCAGGCTACGCCAGCGGCGCGATCGCACCAGGCGACTTGCTTTTGTTCCCCATCGGCTTAGTGGTGGCCGCCCTCAGCGGATACCTGTGCATCAAGTTCCTTTTGCGCTTCCTGCAAAAAAACTCCACCGACCTCTTCGTGTATTACCGGTGGGCGCTGGCGGCGCTGGTCATCGTCGTCGCCTTCGTGAGAGGTTGATAGATT
>JACQED010000567.1 GCA_016200785.1 Chloroflexota bacterium | reverse complement strand
TGCTCGTGCTGGCTTGGCTGTTGGGCGGGAGGCCGTCCGCCGGTTCGCTGTTCCGCTTGAGCGGCTGGGCGCTCGTCCCGTCAATTGCCCGTTTGATAGTCGGAATTGCCGTGATGATCGTGGCGGGTCGTGTTCCGGTGCAGGGCATCGGCCGGGCATTCGAGACACGGGGCGCGGCGGCCGCGGCGTCGGCGGGCGGCGGCGCGCAAATGGGCGGCGGCACCCAAATGGGTGGCGGCCAACAGGGGAACCCCGGGCAATTCAACCCGGGTGGGGCGGGCCGGTTCACAGGCAGAACGCCGACGTTCTTCAGCCTGTTCAGAAGCAACCTGTTGAGCACGCTCGACATCTACTCTCTCTGGGCATTGGTGCTCACCGGGATCGGAGTCGCCGTCGTCGTGCGCCTCTCGTGGATCAAGAGCGGGATCGTCGCGGTGGGACAGTGGGCCATTGGCCTCGCCCTCAGCACGCTCCCGGCGCTGATCGCCTTCGCGCTCGGCGGACTCGTGGGTGGCCGTTTCTTCTTCGGGGGACGCTTTGGAGGATAAGACGACTGACGACGACGAACAGCAGTCGGCGGTCACGACGCTCATTCAGGCCCACGATGTAACAAAGGATTACCACATTGGCGGTCTGCAAGTGCGCGCCCTCGACAATGTGAGCCTTTCGATTGGGAAAGGCGAGTTCGTCGCGCTCATGGGGCCGTCAGGCTCCGGCAAATCCACCCTGCTCCATTTGCTCGGCGGGCTGGATCGTCCGACGCAAGGGCAGGTGATCTTCGCCGGACAGGAAATTACCGCGCTCAATCCGAGGGGTCTCAGCCTCTACCGCCGCAGGCGTGTCGGCTTCATGTTCCAGAATTTCAACCTGATCGGCACGCTCACCGCGTTGGAGAACGTCGCCTTTCCGCTCATCTTCTCCGGTGTGCCGGAACGCGAACGCAAAGCCAGGGCGGCCCGGGCGCTGGTGTCGGTGGGGCTGGCCGACCGGATGGACCATCGCCCGACAGAACTTTCGGGCGGACAGCAGCAACGCGTTGCCGTCGCGCGGGCGCTGGTGGCCGACGCGCCGCTGATTCTGGCCGACGAGCCGACCGGCAACCTCGACACGGCCAGCGGCGAAAGCATCATGCAACTCCTCGCGGAACTAAACCAGGGCGGGCGCACCATCGTCGTCGTGACGCACGATCCCCGCATGAGTCGTTTCGCCTCGCGGTCGGTGCAGTTACTCGACGGACGAATAACCGAATGAGTTTACCAAGACCCCCTCACCGCAAAGACGCGAAGAACGCGAAGAGAGTACCTAGAAGCCTTCGCGCCCTTTGCGCCTTTGCGTTTAGAATCCTCCCGATTGCTTTCTTGTTGGCATTCCACCCGACGGCGTGGGCCAGCAGCCCCGCGCAAGCCTGCGCCGGCACGTTCACCATTGACGGCGTCCAGCCGGGCACGACCTACAACGCTTCGGCGGTGACGCTGGTGATCACCGGAACGGGATTTACCGCTGGCGCGTCGGTCGTGCTGGAAAACTTCGGCGGTCTGAACACCACCGTTGTCAACGGGAACCTCCTGAACGCGACGCTCCCGGCGGGCGTGCCGCCCGGAAGTTACACCCTGCGCGTGATCAACGGCGACGGCACGTGCCAGACTGCCTCGACGCAACTCGCGGTGACCGGGCCGACGGCCACCTCCGCGCCGGCCCAGACCTCCACCTTCACCCCCTCGCCGACGATTACCCCGTCGCCCGCGCCGACCGGCACGCCGACCGGCACCCCGTTCGTCCGCCCGCTCATCGGCGTAGATGCCTACAGCGCAAGCGCGACGACGATCACCCCCGGCCAGGATTTCGATTTCGCGATCGCCCTGGTGAACGGGGGACAGGTCGCGGCCACCAACATCATCGCGGCCTTCAAAGCGGGCGACTTCACCCCGCGCGCCACCGGCGGCGAGCGCACGACG
Source organism: Chloroflexota bacterium (assembly GCA_016200785.1). Classification (GTDB taxonomy): domain Bacteria; phylum Chloroflexota; class Anaerolineae; order Anaerolineales; family JACQED01; genus JACQED01. The sequence continues at coordinate 4,538 of JACQED010000567.1, read as the reverse complement.
GTCTCGCTCGCGCCCGGCGAGAAGTGGAGCTTCTCCCAGCCGCTTACGGCCAGCACGTCGTTGTGGGGCAAGGCCACGGGGACGCTGGAACTCACGGCCTCGTACACCGACGTCAACGGCAAATCGTATACCGATACGTTCACCATCACGTTCCCGCTCGTGCTTTACTATACTGCGACGCCGACGCCAACGGGCACGCCCACCCTGCTGCCCCGGCTGATCGTCACGGGGTACGAAACCGGGCCGGACCCGATCCGCACCGGTGGGGAATTCACTCTCACGCTCCACGTTCAGAACGCGGGCGGTTCGCCGGCCAAAACCGCGACGCTGATCCTCGGCGGCGGCACGGCGGCTGGCGGCGTTTCCGGCGCGGGCGGCCAGTTCGACGTGTTTGCGCCGCAAGAGGCGTCGAACCTGCAATTTCTGGGCGACTTCGCGCCGGGCCAGTCGCTCACCCTCGCGCGCAAGATCGCCGTCGGCGGTTCGGCCCTGGCCGGGATGTACCCGCTGAAGTTGTCGTTCGTCTACGCCGACGAGCGGGGCAATCCACTCGCCGACGATCAGGTGATCACACTGCCGGTTCATGCGCCGCCGACGCTGGAGATCGCGTTTTACGAAGCGCCGGGGCCGTTCACGGTCGGCCAGGAGGCCGCCCTGCCTTTGCAAGTGGTCAATCGCGGGCTGAACAGCGTGACGCTGGGTAACATGCGCGTCACGGCGGCAGAGGGGAGCGCGCAATTCCGCGATAACGTCACCCTCGTCGGCTCGCTCGACGCGGCCAACTTCTTCACGCTCGACGCGACGATCATCCCCGGCAAGGGAGGCCCGCTGCTCCTCACGGTGACGGTGGATTACACGGATGCCTTCAATCAGCAACAGGCGATCACGCAGATGCTCAACATCGAAGTGAAAGAACCGGCGGTAACGCCGCAAGCGAACGCGGGCGGCAACGAGGCAGCCGCCGGTGGGGGGGCGAACGTATTTCAGAGAGTGTGGCAGGTCATTCTTGGTCTGCTCGGAATAGGGTCCTAATGCGTCCCTTCGACCTGATCAAACTGATCTTCACAAACCTCACCCGTTCCCGCTTCCGCGCGGCGCTGTCGGCTTCGGGCGTGGTCATCGGCACGGCGGCGGTGGTGATCCTCGTCTCGCTGGCGACGGGCGTGCAGGCTTATGCCTCGCAGGGTCTCCGTTCGATCGGCCCGTTGAACCAGATTCAGGTCAACTCGCGCCGGGGCGGCGGTGGCATGGGATTCTTCGTCGGCCTGTCCGAGACGAACGCGACGAAGCTGACGCCGAAGTATCTGGAGCAACTTGCCCGACAAACCGAGGTGGCCGCCGTCACGCCGCGCGAGCGGCTGAGCGGCGTAGAACTGAACTACAAACGGTTCCGCTCCGGCGCGACGATCTTCGGCGAGAGCCTGGCCGGCCTCCGCGACTTCGGCCTCACCGCGCAGAGCGGCAGCCTCAGCCCAGGCAAGCGGGAGGTCATCGTCGGCGCGAAAGTCGGAGAGAGTTTCACTGACCCCCGGCGGGCCGGCGACAATCAAGTGCCTGCGGTGAACTTGCAGGGCAGGACGCTCTCCATCCGCCTGAGCCGCAAGGACGCCAATGGCAAGACGGTGACGCGCCTCGTGCAGGTGCATGTGACGGGTGTGTTGGCCGAGCAAGGCGGGGATAGCGATTACAATGTCCTGATGCCTCTCTCGGACTACGAGGAACTCAACGCATGGCTGAAAGGCGCGCGGACCAACCGGCAGCAGGACGGCTATTCGTCGGCGACGGTGCTGGCGCGCAGCAGCGAAAACGTGGCAACGCTGACGCAGAAGATTCAGTCCGACGGCCTTTCCGCATTCTCCTCCCAGCAGGCTCTCGACAGAATCAACGGCGTATTCAACGTGCTGCAGGCCTTCGTCGGCGGCATCGCCGCGATCACGCTCGCCATTGCCGGCACCGGTATCGCCAACACGCTCATCACCGCCATCTACGAGCGCACCCGCGAGATCGGCTTGATGAAAGCCGTGGGCGCGACCGACGGCCAAGTGCTGACCGTCTTTCTGGCCGAGGCCGGGGCCATCGGCGCGATCGGCGGCGCGGGAGGGTTGTTAGTGGGGTGGGGATTCAGCTTCGCGGCCAACATTCTCGTCCGCCAGTTTTACCTGTCGCAGTTGACGCAGGGAGGCAGTAGTCCGCAGGGCGATCTCGTGGTCACGCCGCTATGGGTTTTCATTGCCGGGCCGCTCCTGGCCGTGGGCATGGGGATGCTGGCCGGACTGTATCCTGCTCGCCGGGCGGCCTCGCTCGACCCGGTGGAGGCGCTGAGGTCTGAGTAGTGACGTCGGGTAGAAAAGCTGCCTGCCAGCCATCCACTCCATGAGAAAAATCCTGATCGTCGAGGACGACAGAAAGATAGCCGACCTGATGCGGCTGTACTTGGAACGCGACGGTTATCATGTGGTGATGGCTTACGATGGCCGCGAGGGGCTGGAACTCGCCCGGAGCAAACGGCCCGACCTGATCGTGCTTGACCTGATGCTGCCCAGAATGGACGGGCTGGAAGTGTGCCGCGCGATTCGCGCCGAGGCGAATACGCCGATTATCATGCTCACGGCGAAGACGACCGAAGAAGACAAACTCACCGGCCTCGACCTCGGGGCCGACGACTACATCACCAAGCCCTTCAGCCCGCGCGAAGTGGTGGCGAGGGTGCGCGCCGTCCTGCGCCGCGCGGCGGAAACGGATTCAACACCCCGCCACATTGCCGCCGGCGACCTCACTCTCGACCTCGTGGGGCATCAGGCACACCTGCGCGGCGAACCATTGCGCCTCACACCCAAAGAATTCAAGCTGCTCGCAGTGATGGCGCGCGAACCGGGCCGGGCCTTCAGCCGGCTGGAATTGCTGGAGCGCGTCTTCGGCCTCGACTACGACGGACTGGAGCGCACTGTAGACGTTCATGTCATGAACCTGCGAAAGAAGATCGAGCCTGACCCGGCCCAGCCGATCTACATTCAAACGGCCTACGGCGTAGGCTATCGCTTCGTCGGAGACTCGGGCGATGTGGAATAAACTCCGACTCCACGGCCTGCGTTTGCGCCTGCTCGCCACGCAGCTGCTCGTCGTGGCCGTGGCCGTGAGCCTCGTGGCGTTTCTCGCCCGGCAGGGCACGCGCGGAGTGATCCACAGAATCAGCGCATTCAACGCCGCGCGCGAGGGGCAGATCGTCGCCGGGCTGCTGGGCGAAGCCAGCCGGAGCGGCAATTTGAGTCAGGCCGAAGTGGAATCCCTGGGCCGAAACTTCGGCGTGCCGATCATGCTCGTCAGCCCTGCCGGCGCCGTGCTGGCCTCCTCTGATGATCCTCAGAGCGTAGGGACGGCTTTCTCTTTGCAACCGCCGCCGGGCGCAATTCGCGTCTCCTTCGAGGCCCAACCGGCGTTCGTCGTCCTGCGCTTTCCAACGGGAGATATTCCGCTCAAAGGACAACCGGACGCGATTCGCTGGGTTGCCGCCGCAGAGCCATCCTCCGTTTCGGGCGTCGTGGTAGCCGAGACCGCCAAAGTGCCCGTTCCGCCGCCGAACATCTGGCGATATTTCTTCTTTTCTTTGATTGATCGCTCGTTCCTGTTTTCGATGAGCGCGGCGCTGATCCTCACCGCCATCCTCAGCATCGGCCTGTCGCGCCGGATCGTCGGGCCGGTGGAGCAACTCACCGCCGCCGCCCGGCGAATGGAAAAGGGCGACTTACAGCAACGGGTGAACGTGAACTCGAAGGACGAAATCGGCGCGCTGGCGCACGCCTTCAACGCCATGGCCGACGGTTTGAGCCGGGCCGAAGGATTGCGCCGCAACATGGTGACGGATGTGGCCCACGAACTGCGCACGCCGCTCTCCACTGTGCGCGGCTACCTCGAAGCGATGCGCGACGGCGTGGTGGCCCCCTCGCCGACGGTGATCGAATCGCTCCACGAGGAGACTCTGCTCCTCAGCCGCCTGATTGACGACCTGCAAGAACTGGCGCTGGCCGAAGCCGGCCAGTTGCGGCTGAACCGACAGCCGGTGGCATTAGGCGAGGTCATCGCCGGGGCGTCAACCGCCGTGCTGCCGCAGGCGCAGAGCAAAGCTATCGCGCTCGAAAACGACGTTCCCGCCGACCTGCCCCCCGTCAATGCCGATCCGGAGCGCATCGGTCAAGTCCTGCGCAACTTATTGACGAACGCGGTGGCTCATACGCCGAGCGGCGGGCGGATCATCGTATCAGCCTGCACTGACGGCGGTTCAATTGAAGTGAGGGTGAAGGACACGGGCGAGGGCATCGCTCAGGAGCATTTGCCGTTCCTCTTCGAGCGCTTCTATCGGGCCGATCCGTCGCGAGCGCGCGCGACGGGCGGAAGCGGGTTGGGGCTGGCGATTGTCAAGCAGTTAGTCGAAGCGCACGGCGGGCAAGTGTGGGCGGAGAGCGCTCCGGGAGAAGGCGCGACGTTCATTTTCACGTTGCCATTCTGAAGAAGAACTGCGGAGCCTTGCCTGAGGTCGCCCG